>CAMBUJ010000014.1 GCA_945871005.1 Opitutus sp. GAS368
ACCCAGGGCGACCATTCGCCCCCTTGGCGCAACTGGCGGGCCGCGGCGATGTAGGTCGCCAATCGCTCCACGGTGGCGTTGCGCAGCACCGATTCAATCGGCAGGCGCACGCCCGTGCGTTTCTCGACTTCGGTGAACATCACCGCGCCGAGGAGGGAATCGCCGCCGATCTGGAAAAAGTCCTCATTGACCCCGATTTCCTTGGTTTTGAGCAGCTCCCCCCAGATTTCGCACAGCAGCGACTCGGTTGCGTCGCGTGGCCCCACAAACTCGCCGGCCCCTAGCCGCAGGTACTCCGGGGCCGGCAAAACCGCATGGTCGATTTTCCCAGTTGGGGTCAGGGCAAACCGGTCCACCACCATAAAGGCACCCGGCACCATGTGGTCCGGCAAACGCTCGCGCAGGTGCAAGCGCAGTTGCGGCCCGAGGGGCGGGGACTCCGCGGTCGGCAGGTCTGCGTGGGCTTGGCTAGCCAAAGCGCGCGGCACGACATAGGCGACCAGCCCCCGTTTGCCGGCCTTATCCTCGTGGGCAACCACCAGCGCCTCCCCCACCCGCTCATGCCTGAGTAGGGCCGACTCGACCTCGCCCAGCTCCACCCGAAAGCCGCGGATCTTCACCTGCCGATCATTGCGCCCGGCGAACTCCAGCGTGCCGTCGGGCCGATAGCGCCCGAGGTCGCCCGTACGATAAAGTCGCGCGGTTTTGTCGGCCGCGAAGGGGGAAACAATGAAGCGCTGCCGATTGATGGCGGGATTGTTCAGATAACCTCTGACCACGCCGTGCCCGCCGATAAACAACTCCCCAGTCTCGCCGGTAGGAACAGGCCGCAACTGGGAATCTAGCACGTAGACTTGGGTGCCATTGATCGGCCGACCGATGTTCGCCGGGGCCTCCGGAGTTCGCAGCGCGTAGGTTGAGCAGGTCGTCGTTTCGGTCGGCCCATACAAATCATAAACCCGTTTCAAGTGGGGCAAGGCGTAGAGTTCCTGGACCAACGAGGCGGGCAGGTGCTCGCCGCCCATATTAATAGTCTCCAGCGAAGCGGGTATTCCGCCCATACGGATCAATTCGCGGATCACCGAGGGAACCGAGAAAAGCAGGCGAACCTCAGCCGCCGCCGCCAGGCGCGGCAGGGCCAGCGTGTTGGCCGCCAAAATCACCTTACCGCCCAGACACAGCGGCATAAAAATATCCAGAATCGACGGATCAAACGAGATCGAGATTCCTGCCAGAACCCCGTCAAGTTCCCGTTCACTGTAAACGTGGCTGGCCCAAGTCACCAAGGCGACCGAGTTGCGGTGCTCGACCGCCACGCCCTTGGGTTGGCCGGTGGAGCCCGAGGTGTAGATGATGTAGGCCAGATTGGCGGCCTGAACCTCCGCGACCGGATTCTCCTCCTTGCCGAGGTCAGTTTCCGCTGCGGCATCCACGCATAAAACCCGCGCGGACAGATCGGCCCCCGCTCGCAGGCCCTCCCAGCGCTCCAGCAACGCGGTTTGGGTTAAAATGATTCCGGCCTTTGTGTCCGCCAACATGAAGGCAAGACGCTCGACGGGATAAACCGGGTCGAGGGGCACATAAGCGCCGCCGGCTTTGAGCACCGCCAACATCGCCACGATCATGTGGACGGAACGATCAAGGAAGATGCCCACCAAGGTTTCGCGGGCCACCCCGGCCGCGCGTAAGCGATGCGCCAGGCGATTGGCGCGGCGGTTCAACTCCGCGTAAGTCAGCCTTTCGTGTTCGAACACCAGCGCCACCGCCGAAGGCTTGAGCGCTGCCTGGGTCTCGAACCACTGGTGCAGGCAATCGGGGTCGCGCCCAGCCGCGCCGAAGACGCGCGAATCGGCGCCACGGCGCGGCGCGTTGGCCCACTCCCCGGTTGTTGGGCTGCTATCAGTCGATGTCGCCGGTGCAAAGTGTTGGTCCGGCCGTTGAGGAGTCTCCCGAGCGTTTAGTGGGCTCATAATTAAGCGGCTAAGCTACAAGCACCGGTGAAATTTGCGCAGTGGGTGTTAACCTAAAACGGGGCGATCGCCCGCGCCGGAGCGCCGCTTCGGGTAGCTTCAGACCCTATTTCGCAGTGGCCTCCAAGGGCGTTTAATCAGGAATGAGATTCGGCCTCGCCTGTATTCGCGCCGCCGCCGCTGGACCGGAGTTGCCGGCCACGACGGCCAGCAGCAAGCAAGCGGCACCGCGGCGCTGGCCAATCGGGCTGCTGGGAGTGCCCTTTGAAAACATCACCCAGCAGGAGGCCGTCGACCGGATCGAGGCGATGATCGCCAGCGGCCGCCCCCATTACGTGGTCACGGCCAACGTGGACTTTCTGGTGCAGGCGCGGCGCGATGTGGAATTGCGCCGGATCTTGCTGGCGGCCGATTTGGTGTTGTGCGACGGCACGCCCTTGCTGTGGGCCTCGCGCTGGCTCGGCAACCCCCTGCCAGAGCGAGTGGCCGGTTCGGATGTAACCCCGCGCATCATTGCCGCAGCGGCGCGCAAGGGTCAGCGGCTGTTCCTGCTGGGGGCTCAACCCGGCGTTGCGGCCGCGGCGGCCGCCCGCCTGCAGCACCAACATCCCCACTTGGTGATCGCCGGCCATTACTCGCCGCCCTTCGGCAAGCTCCTGGATATGGATTTCGGGGAAATTGCTGCGCGGGTGGGCGCGGCCCGCCCGGACCTTCTGCTGGTTTCTTTTGGGTGCCCCAAGCAGGAGAAATGGATGGCCAAACACTACCACCAACTCGGGGTTCCGGTGCTGATTGGGGTGGGCGCCACCCTTGATTTTATCGCAGGTCGGGTCAAACGGGCCCCCGCCCTGATGCAGCGGACGGGCACTGAATGCGTTTATCGGCTGGCCCAGGAACCGCGGCGCCTGTTTGGCCGGTACGCGGGAGATCTCATCCATTTTGTGCCCGCGATTGCACGCCAATGCCTTTACCTGCGCGGGCGGCGGCAGCAGGCGGCCCCACTGGAGCTCATCGCGTCGCCCCAAGCGGCGTCTTGGCAGGAAGTGTGGCTCCAAGGCGACTTAAGTGCCCCCGAGTTAAACCGCATGGCAGGGGCGGTTGAGGCCGCCCTCGGGGTCGCCGCGCATTGCCGGCTCGACCTTTCGGGAGTGCGCTTCCTCGACAGTACGGGCGCGGCCCTGCTGGTGCAGTGGCACCGCCGCCTGCACGAGCAGGGCAAACAGCTCCGCATTCTCAACCCCAGTGCCGCTGTGCAGGGAACCCTCCAAGTGCTGCAACTCAGCGTTTTTTTTAACCTCACCGCGCACGCCGACTGGGGCACGCCCGCTTTAGCTGGCGAAACACCCACCGAGGCGGTGATTCCGCCCTACCCTGGCGGCCACACCCTGGCCTGGCAGGGTGAAATCACCACCACCAACGCGGAAGCGGTCTGGACCCTGAGCGTGCGCTACCTAAACGCAGGCGGTGCGCCCCCCCGCAACACCCACTTGATTAACATCGCCCGGGTTCAGTTCATCGACAGTGCCGGCGCCGAGTTGATGGGGCGATTGCAGCGTTGGGCCGGCAACCAGGGCCAGCGACTACGCTTTATCGGCCCCCGCCCCGACGTGCGCAACGTCTTGGAAATGGCCGGACTGGCCCGGTTGTTAAATGGCGCCCCAAGCTAGCCCCCGGCCCACCAACCCCACCACCCCATCGCCCCCAGCCGCTCACAACCGCTCACAACCATGCCCTCCGCACCTCCCACGCGCATCCACATCCTCATGCTCGAGGATGATCCCGCGCACGCCGAACTCGCCCGGCGGGCCCTGATCGATGCCGGAATTTCAGTCCTGATCATCCGGGTGGAAACCCGCGCCGATTTCCAGCGCCAGTTGAGCGAATCCACCCCCGACCTCATTCTTTCGGATTACAGCTTGCCGACCTTCGACGGCCTGGAGGCGCTCCGGCTCGTGCAGGTCAGCGCACCGGACATTCCGTTTATTTTCGTGACCGGCACGATGGGTGAGGAGGTCGCCATCGAGACGCTGAAAACCGGGGCAACCGACTATGTTCTAAAAAAACACCTGGCCCGGCTCGGCACCTCGGTGCGGCGCGCGTTGCGCGAAGCCTCTGAACGCCGCGAGCGTCATGAAGCCGAACAAAAACTCCTTCAATCCAACGAACAACTGCGCGCACTCAGCGCGCACCTTCAGCAGGTGCGCGAGGACGAGCGCATTCGCATCGCGCGCCAGGTGCACGATGAGCTGGGCCAGGCCCTCACCGGGCTGAAGTTGGACCTCTCCTGGCTGGTCAACGACCTGGTCAAAACCAACCCGGCACTCAGTCAAAAGGTGCAGGCCCTGACCGAGCGCATCGACGCGACCATCCAAACGGTGCGCCAAATCAGCACCGAGCTACGCCCGGGGGTACTCGACAATCTGGGCCTGGTCGCGGCCATCGAGTGGCAAGCCCATGATTTCCAGCTGCGCACCGGGGTGCGTTGTACCACCACCAACATGGTGGACGAGGTGATGTGGGGGGAGGATTTCTCCACCACCTTTTTTCGGATTTTCCAGGAAACGCTCACCAACATCATCCGCCATGCCGAAGCCAGCGCCGTCGAGGTGGTCATGGCCGTCGATGCCGGACGTTTCGTGCTGATCGTGCGCGACAACGGCAAGGGCATCACCGCTGCAGCCATCGCCAGCACCAAATCAATCGGCCTGGTGGGCATCCGGGAACGCGCCGCCTTGCTCGGCGGGCTCGCGGTTTTTTCCGGCGGGCCTGGGTTGGGAACCATTGTCACCGTCAGCATTCCGCTCAGCTCGGCCGAACCCCTCGGGGATAAAACACCATGAGAATCCTGATCGCCGATGATCACGCCGTGGTGCGGCAAGGCCTTAAGCAAATCCTCGCGGCCGAGTTCAAGCAGGCCGTTTTCGGTGAGGCGAGTACGGGCCAGCAGGCCATCGAGCTGGCCTGGCGTGAACTTTGGGACGTGCTGGTGCTCGACATCACCATGCCCGGGCAAAACGGCCTGGATGTGCTCAAGGCGATCAGGAAATCGCGGCCACGCCTGCCGGTTTTGGTACTGAGCATGCACCCGGAGGATCAGTTCGCGGTGCGTCTGTTGAAAATCGGCGCGGCGGGCTACATGACCAAAGAGAGCGCTCCGGCCGAGTTGGTGGGCGCGGTGAAAAAGGTCCTCAACGGCGGCCGCTACGTCAGTTCCGCCTTGGCCGAAAAAATGGCCGTCTTTCTCGCCATGGACGTGCAGACCGCTCCCCACGAGCGCCTTTCGGACCGGGAGTTCGTCGTGCTCCGCCTGATCGCCTCGGGCAAAACCGTCAGTGAGATCGCGGTGGAACTGTCGTTGAGCGTCAAGACGGTCAGCACCTACCGCACGCGCATTTTGGAGAAAATGGGGATGCGCCACAGCGCCGAATTAACCCACTACGCGATTCAAAACCAGTTGGTGAAGTGAAGCCGCCCCACGGCGCATCCCAGCGGTAATTGGGGCCCAAACCCTACTTAAGGGGCGGCCCCATGCGCGTAAGCTGAGCGCGCCCCCACACCCGTCTGAATCCGCCTCCCTATGACCACCGCCGCCACTCCCCTCTCGGAAACCCGTTACCGCCGACTTTTCGAAACGGCCTACGACGGCATTGTCATCATTGACCCGGAGACGCGGCACATCGTCGATGTTAACCCCTACCTGCTCGCCCTGCTCGGCTACAGCCACGCTGAGTTTATCGGCAAGGAGTTGTTTGCCCACGGGATGCCGGAACACGCCGCCGCCAGTCAGGCGGCCTTTCTGGAGCTCCAGGCGGTCGGCTATGTGCGCTACGAAGACTTGCCGTTGCGTGCCAAGGACGGGCGGCGCGTCGAGGTGGAGTTTGTCTGTAACCGCTACCAGGAGGGCGAGCGCCAGGTCATCCAGTGCAACATCCGCGACATCACCGCGCGCAAAAAAACCGAGGCGGCCGTGCGCGACCTGCAGGAGCAACTCACCCGCTACACCGTGGATTTGGAAAACACCGTCCAGTTCCGCACTTCCGAGCTGCGCCTGAGCGTCGCCCAATTGGAGAGCTTCGCCCACTCCATCTCCCACGACCTGCGCGCCCCCTTGCGGACCCTGCAAGGGTTTTCCCAACTCCTGCTGGAGGAGCACTCCGACCAGCTCAACCGGCAGGGGCAGGATTACGCCCGCTTCATTCAAACGGCGGCGCGCACCATGGATCACTTACTGGCCGATTTGCTCGCGCTTAGTCGTATCCAGCAGGACAAAATCGAGCTGACCCCGGTATCGCTCGAAACCCAGATTGATGAGGCGCTTGCGGTCTGTGAAGCCCCGATCCAGCAGAGCCAGGCCCGAATTGAAATCGTCAAGCCGCTCAGCGTGGTGCTGGCGCACCCCCTGACCCTGCAACGGGTCTTGGCCAACCTGATTGGCAACTCACTAAAGTTCGTCCGCGGCCATCCGCCACTGGTGCGCATCCGCGCCGAGGATCGCCCGGGCGGGTTTGTTCGCATCTGGATCGAGGACAACGGCGTTGGCATTCCACTGGAATTTCAGGAGCGCATTTTTAGCGTTTTCAAACGCCTGCACACCAGTGCGTACAGCGGCAGCGGACTTGGCCTGGCGGTGGTCAAAAAAGGGGTGGAGCGCATGGGGGGCCGGGTGGGATTGGTCTCGGCTCCCGCCCAAGGCAGCCGCTTTTGGCTGGAACTCTGCCGGGCCCAGCCGGCGTTTGAGGTCAACCGCGCACTCAAAAGTCCGCCATGAACAACGCCGAACCGGTGGTCCTCATTGCCGACGACGGTCAAACCGACCAGGGCGAGTTGCGTTCGGTTTTTCAAGGTGCCGGGTTTAGCCAGCCGCTCCAATTTGCCCGCGGTGGGGACGACGCGATGGCCTACCTGCGCGGGGACGGGGATTATCGCAACCGCGCCCAATTCCCCCTCCCGTGTATCCTCGTCCTCGACGTGGAGATGTTGCGGAAAAACGGCCATGACGTCCTCGCCTGGCAGGAGGGCCAACCCGGACAAACCCGCCTCCCCGTTTACTTACTCAGTGCGGCCAGCCGCCCCGAAGACATCGAGCGGGCCTACGATTTGGGGGCCCACGCCTATCTGGTAAAACCCTGCACCCTGGATGCACTCGACCAGATGGCCAAACAGCTCTTCAGCTGGCTAAAAACGAACCGCCTCGCCGCGTGACTTCGGCCCCTGGGGACTAAAGGCAGGGGCGCAGCCTGCGATGGCGTTTTTTCCCCACGTGGCGCCGCCCGCCCCCATGGCCCCACTGCCCCCCCCTGCCTGCCTCCACCCCCCAGGAATGGAGCGAATTTCAGCCCTGAAGTAGGTTCCCACCCAATTAGCCAACCGAGGCACTCGGCGTAAGTTGGCGACTTGTTAAAAGAGCCGTTTTTTCACCGTCAAAACACCTAGCGCTATGCACGACCACCCCGAATCCCTCCGCCCGCGCCCCTTGTCCGCCTCCGCCGCTGCCGAGCCACCCATTGCTGGCACGCCGTTCGACTTCACCCCCCTGGCTGGTGCGGTTTTTCTGCGTTGGCGGCAACTGCTGGTGGCCGGCCTGCTTTGCGGGCTAACCGCGGGGCTCGCGGCGTGGGCGTTTTTCCGCCCCAGCTACGCCGCTGCCGTGCAGCTGAGTCGTTACGAGTCGCCGCTTTCAACCGATGACTACCACCCCCAGACCTATGATACCGGGATGCTTTTGGGGTTAATCTCGGCCCCCGACACCTTGCAAAAGTCTCGGGCCAGCGCCGCCCCGTCACTCGCGGGCGGCCCGCTGCCCGGTCGACTCGTTCTTACCATGGACCGGAATAGCACCTTGATCACGGTAACGGCCTCCAGCCCGACCCCGGCCGAAGCGGTGACCCTGGCCAACCTCATCGGCGAGCAGTCCGTCAAATTCACGCAAACGCTCCAGCAAAGCGAGGCCCAGGAGGCGACCGCGCAGCTCGAACGGCAACTGGCGGACAACGAGGCAGACCGAATTCAGATTCGCCAGCGGCTTGCGTTGATTGAAAACCAGCGGGCGCAGGCCGAATTGGCGCCCATGCCCTCGCAAGCCAGTGCCGATAACCCGGCCGTCCAGCCCCTGCCCCAGCCGCGGATCACCCGCCTGTACGACCGGGTGCAGGCGGCGCGCGACCAACTCGATGAGCTCCAAACGCGCTTCACCGAAGCCCATCCGCTGGTCCGAGAACAAAAGATCCGCCTAGCGGGGCTAACCGCCCAGTTGCCCAACGCCTCGCCTACGCTAACCAACCCAGGCTCGACCGAGTCCACCGCCCTCACTGGGGCGCTGCGCGCGGGCGCCACCTCCGCCCAACTCAGTTCGGGCTACGAGGCGTTGGCGATGACCCTCGGGGTGCTGGAGAATCGGCACACCGCGCTGGTTAATCGCCAGCGCTCCATTCACCCCTTCCTGCAAACGCCCCCAGGTTCCCTTCGCCTGCTTGCTCCCGCCAACCTGGGCAACGTGACCCCAAATCACTCGGCCCCCTTGATCGCAGCCCTTTCTCTGCTTGGTGGGCTCGTCGGCGTCATCGCCCTGGGGTGCTTCATTGCCCTGCGCGAACTCCTCGACGACCGCATCAAGACCGGCACCGATTTGGCCCGGATCACCGGCCTGCCACTGTTGGGCACGGTGACCGATCTCGACGAGCTGACGCCGGCGGACAAAGCCCATTGGGCGCTGCGCAGTTGGACTGCGCTGCGTGGCCAACTCAGCATTACCCCGGGGCAAGGGGTGGTGTGCGGGTTCACCTCGGCCAGCGGAGGCGAAGGACGCTCCACCTGGATCGAACTGCTGGCCGGTTCAGCCCGGCAGTGCGGACTCAATGTGCTGATTGTTTCGGCCGACACGGCGACGGGGATCGTCACCGAAATCAACACCCCAGCGAAAACGGGGGGAAGTCTGGCCGGGCCGAGTTGGGGTTCGCCGGAATACACCGCCATGGTCGTGGCCAACCCAGCTCGGTTGGTGGAATCGGGAAGCCTGGCCCAGGGTTGGCCGGCTGACAGCCTCCCCTTGCCGCGCGAATGGATCTGGGACTTGGAGCGGCGCAACCAGTGGCAACGCGCCCTGCACACCTGGCGCAACGAGGACAACCTGGTTGTATTCGTGGACCTACCTGCGATGACCTCGCCGGAAACCCTGCTGTTGGTCGAAAAAATGCCCAATCTGGTCTGGCTCGCCGAAAGCCACAAAAGCGAGGCCGGCGAAACCATCGAGCATCTTGAAAACCTGCGCCACGCCCGCTGCCACCTGGTCGGGACGGTTCTCAACCGCACCCCCACTGCCGCACGCAAACCCCGGTTTGCCCGCTGGGTTGGTCGTCGATCGCTCCTGCTCGCAACCGCCTTCGGTCTGGCTGGGGCGCCAGCTTCAGCGCAACCGTCGGCATCGGGCGAGCCCGCCGGCTTAAAACCGGTGCCCCAGACTGCCGCCTTCGCCGTGCTCGACACCACTCCCCGAGCCCCCTGGCAACAGCGCTTCACCCTCGGGCCGGGTGACCAGCTCCAAGTTAATGTGTTCGGACAGGCTGAACCCACCGCCACCTCCCTGCTGATCGGGCCCGACGGCCGAGTCAGTTACCTCGAGGCCCAAAACCTCATGGCCGCCGGTTTAACCGTGGACGAACTCCGCTCGGAGTTAAACCGTGAGCTCGGCAAATTCCGCAACAGCCCTGAAATTGTTGTCCGTCCCGCCGCTTATCGCAGCAAACGCTACTACGTACTCGGGGCGGTGGTAAAAAAGGGCGCCTTTCCCCTGAACCGCCCGCTCACGATCATCGAAGCAGTTGCCCAGGCCCAGGGGCTGGAAACGCGAGTGATTGACCGCAGTCTCGTCATGCAGGCCGACTTGCCGAACAGTTTCATCTCCCGTCAGGGCCGACACCTTCCAGTCGATTTCAAGAAGCTCTTCACTGAGGGCGATCTGAGCCAAAACGTCGGGATCGAGCCCGACGATTACCTTTACTTTCCGTCCTCCGAGCGGGTGCAAATTTACGTGCTGGGCGAAGTGCGTTTCCCCGGCGGCTTAATCTCCGCAGGGCGCACCGGCACGTTGGAAGCCATCGCCATTCGCGGGGGGTTCTCGGAGCGGGCCTGGCCCAAACGCCTGTTGGTCATCCGAGGCTCCCTCAAAAGTCCGCAAACTTTTATCGTCAACGCCAACGACATCCTTGCCGCCAAAAGCCCCGACTTCCAACTGCAACCCAAGGACATCGTTTATGTCGGCAGTCGCCCCTGGTATAAGGCCGAAGAGCTGCTCGACCTCGCCGCGACCGCCTTCGTCCAATCGGCCGTGGTCACCAAGACCGGCCTGAGTGTCACCCCGATTGGAACCCGGTAACCCAAATATCCCGCTCCGCTGCCTCCGCCTTGGTCGGTCTTCAGGGTGGGCCGGCCCATCGGCAGGCTTGAGTCGTTCAGGGGGGCGGTGCCGCAACCGCGTTAGGCCCCGGCTCCCTGCGTCAACCGCCCCTTCTTAGCCGACCCTCACGTTCCCACGCCAACGGCAAAGCCCGTCCACGATAATCATGAAACCACTCTGCCTCTCTGTGTCATCCAATTGCCGGCCCAATCTAGGCCTCCTTTCGCCAAGCCCGACTAGGGCAGCGGGCGTCCGCTTACCCCGGTGGCTCCGCTTGCTGCGAGACGCCGCGCAAATCGGGTCTGGGCGCGGTGGCACCGGCTTGCTCCTGCTACTGGTTCTGGCGGGCTGCGCCAGCCCTCCCAAGCCCAGACCGGCCCCGGTCAGCGCGAACCTCGTCAGTGCCCCCGCCTCACCCCGCCTGGACGCGCAACTTCTCCAAATCCCTCCGGATGCCTTCACACTCGGCCCGGGCGATCGGCTGGAGATCGAATTTATCGGCGACACCACCAGCCGCAGCAGTTGCGAGGTCGGACCCGACGGAAAGATCTATTTTAATCTCCTCCCCGGAATTGATGTGTGGGGCCTCACTTTGGCGCAGACGAAAAGCCTGATCACGACCCGATCCACCCAGTTCATGAGGGAAACGCCCAATGTCGCCATCAACCTACTCGAAGTGGCCAGCAAGCGGGTCTGGGTGCTCGGCAGTGTCAACCAACCTGGGATCTACCCGATGTTCGGACCGACGACCTTGCTGGCGGCCTTAGCCGAAGCAGGAGGGCCGACCACCGCCGAGGAGGGCAATAACCCCATGGCCTCGCGCAGTGTGTCGGCCGATCTGCGCCGCAGTTTTGTGCTTCGGCGCGGCGAAATCTTGCCCGTGGATTTGGAGCGCTTGGTCCTCCATGGCGATGTTTCCCAAAATATCTACCTGCGTCCAGGGGACTTCGTCTACTTGCCCGCAGCGACGGCGCAGACCGTGCATGTGCTGGGAGCGGTCGGTCTACCTGGGGCGGTCTATTCGGGTGATGGCATCACGCTGATCCAGACCATTGCCAGCGCCGGCGGGACCATCAAGGACGCCTATTCGAGCCACGTCGCCATCGTCCGCGGCTCACTCACGCAGCCGACCATTTCCATTGTGGACTACAAAGCCATGCTCAAGGGCACCGCTCCGGACGTGGTGCTGGAACCCCACGACATCGTCTACATTCCCTACACCCCCTACCGGACACTCGGGCGCTACATGGACCTGATCCTGCGCACCTTTGTCCAGACGGTGGGCGTGAACGAAGGCGCGCATGCGGTTGATTCCAATGCCGGCTCGGTCGGCGTCAACGTCCAGGTCAATCCACGCTAGTCGGCCAACAGCCCACTAGCCGATAGGTAAGAACCTGCTTGCAGGCGAAAACGGTCCACCGGGCCGCGCGAGCCACCGCCTGCAAGCACGGTCTTCGCTTAAAGTGTCGCGCCCTTAAGGCCTCCCGCTCAACCGCCAGCCCAATCCCGACCGGCCCATGAACACTCCATCCCTCTACCTCGACGAAGGAAAAATGCCCGCCCGGCCGGGTGCGGTGCCCAGTCTTGATGGACTGCGGGCGGTCAGCATTGGCCTGGTACTCTTGGCCCATTTTGTGAGCAACAAGTTCCCCGGCGGACTCGGGGTGTATATTTTTTTCCTGATCAGCGGATTCCTCATCACCCGACTTCTGTTCGTTGAACTCAAAACCACCGGACGTATTTCCCTGCCGCTGTTTTATGCGCGCCGAATCCTTCGGCTCTACCCGGTCATCATCCTGTTCACACTGCTCGTCCTCGGATTGGCGATCATCACGGGGCGCCCGTACAACCTGATCGAACCCGCCTCGGCGCTCGGGTATTTTGCCAACTATTGGTACGCGTATCTCGAAAGCCATAACATCGCCCCACAGCTGCCGTTCGCGATGTTCTGGTCACTCTCGATCGAGGAGCATTTCTACATCCTGTTCCCCCTCAGTTTTCTGCTTCTGCACGGGCGACCGGAACGATTACTCCAAGTGCTCGCAGGGCTTTCGGTGACCTGTCTCGGCCTGCGCTTGTTGGGCGCGTGGTGGCAGCCAGAAGACTTGGGGTCCATGCGTTTTTACGCCGAGACCCAGTACCGCCTCGATTCAATCGGCTACGGGGTGATGCTCGCGATTGCCTGCGAAACCGCGCGAGGGAGGCGGTTATTGCTGGAGTTGGCGCGGCCGGCCTGGGTGGCGGGCGCGCTCACGGTCATTTTCGCCTGTCTGCTCATCCGTGACCCCTGGTTTCGCGAAACGCTCCGCTACACCCTGCTTGGCGGGGCGATCAGCGTGGTCCTCGCTGCGGTTTTATTTGGCCCGGGCTACAACCGAGTTCATCGCCTGCTCAACACCGCCGGGCTGCGGTGGGTGGGGAGGCTGAGTTACTCACTCTATGTGTGGCATGCCGGGGTCGCCTTTTTCCTGCCCTCGGAGAACTGGCCTATTTGGCAACATGCAACGCTTGGCCTAGGGCTGAGTTTCCTTATCGCCGCGGTGTCCTACTACGCGGTGGAGCAACCCTGCCTTTCCTTTCGCAAACACTTCCGCACGCCCCACCCGATCGAGCCCGCCCCGGGGTTCGCCCCAGGCGTTTCAATTTAGTCCGCAGTAGTTTCGTCGCCCACATCAAGCCGCCGGGGCCAGCCCATTTCAAATGGAGCTCGAGCCTAAAACAGTAGCGCCGACTTCCAGTCTGCTCCCGCGCCAAAGGCAGCCAGGACGCCGGCCCGACTGCCCCCCCCTGGGGCGGCTGTCGGAGAAACACTGACGCAGGAATCGGAAGCCCCCCGACAGTCGGCAATTGGGAAACCCGCTATGGTCGGGGGATGAATCCCTTCATACGCCTCCCGAGGTTGCTCGCCCTAGCCGCCTCTTTTGTCCTCTCAGTTGGTTTCGCCGCCAGCGCCACCGCCCAACCCACCGTTAACGTCGTAGCCACCGATGCGTTCGCCACCATCGGGACCACCGATTACGCGACGCTTTCCTTCACTCGCACCGGGTCCACCGCTTCAGCGTTAACCGTCAACTACGCCCTCGGCGGAACGGCGATCAAATGGAATGACTACTGCCGCATCCAGGGCGACATGCCCGTGGCGGTGACGATCCCGGCCGGAGCCGCGTCCACCACCATGACGATTGTCGCCCGGGCCAATACGACCGGGGCCAATCCGGCAACGGCCACCTTCACCCTTTCGGCCAGTTCCAGCTACCGGATTGGCGCCCAAAAAACCGCCCTCCTCACGCTACTGGCAACCAGTTCACCTCCACCGACCCTTCCCGTGGTCACGCTCAGCGCGACTGACGCCACTGCGGTGATCGGCACCACCGACACCGGAAAGATTACCGTCACCCGAACCGGCGCCACCACGGCGGCGCTAACCGTCAACTATGTACTCAGCGGCACGGCCGTCCCCGTAACGGACTACCGCCTGCCCGGCGGGACCATGCCGGTCTCGGTCACCCTCCCTGTTGGCGCCAGCTCGACCACCCTGACGATCCAAGCGGTCGCCAACAGCACCAACGCCAACCCGGAAACGGCCCGTTTCACCCTCGCTGCGAATTCCGCTTACACCCTCGGCACCGCCACCGCGGCCACAATCACGATCACCGCGGTTGCCTCCACCCCGCCGCCTCCCACCGGTCTGCCGGTCGTCACCGTGACCGCGACCGACGCCATCGCAGTGATCGGCACGACCGATTACGCGGTACTCACCTTCGCGCGCACCGGAGCCACCACGAATGCGTTGACGGTTAACTACGCCCTCGGCGGCACCGCCATTAAATGGAACGACTACTGCCGCATCCAAGGCGACATGCCCGTGGCCGTGACGATCCCCGCCGGGGCCGCCACCACCACCATGACCCTGATCGCGCGCGCCAACACCACCAACGCGAACCCGGAAACGGCCACCTTCACTCTGTCGGCCAATTCCGCCTACTCCGTGGGCACCCCGGCCACCGCGACCATCACCCTGCTCGCCACCGCCCCAGCCCCGACGCCCACCCCCACGCCGACTCCGCCCACGGTGACGGTCGTCGCCTCGGATGCCTCCGCCGCCATCGGCAGCGTGGACACCGCCGCATTCACCTTCACCCGCACCGGCGCCACCACCAGTGCGTTAACGGTTAACTATACCCTCGGCGGCACCGCCGTGGCGTTGACCGATTACCGTCTCGTCTCCGGCACCATGCCGGTCTCCGTGACGATTCCCGCCGGCGCCGCCTCGGCCACCCTGACGATCCAGGCCCTCGCCAACAGCACCAACGCCAACCCGGAAACGATCGTCCTCTCCCTCGCCGCCAACGCCGCCTACACCCTAGGCAGCGCCAGCAGCGCCACTGCGACCATCGCCCAGGTAACACCCCCTCCGACGCCCGCCCCGACTCCGCCCACGGTGACGGTCGTCGCCTCGGATGCCTCCGCCGCCATCGGCAGCGTGGACACCGCCGCGTTCACCTTCACCCGCACCGGGGACACCACCACCGCGTTGACGGTTAACTACACCCTCGGCGGCACCGCCGTGGCGTTGACCGATTACCGTCTCGTCTCCGGCACCATGCCGGTCTCGGTGACGATCCCCGCTGGCGCCGCCTCGGCCACCCTGACGATTCAGGCCCTGGCCAACAGCACCAACGCCAACCCGGAAACGATCGTACTCACCCTCGCGGCCAACGCCGAATACACCTTGGGCAGCGCCAGCAGCGCCACCGCCACCATCGCCCAGGTGACCCCAACCCCGACTCCGACGCCCACCCCGACCCCGACGCCGGTGCCGCCCCCCGTCGTGCTAAACGAATTGGATTACACCGGTCTGATCATGCCCAAGGTGGGGGACAACGCCCTGCGTGTACTCGCCCCCTCCTGGCTCGAGTTGCGCAAACTCACCTCCAAGGCGCCCGACCCGGCCACCGTCACGACTTGGAATTTCGTTAACTCCTCCGGCGTGCTCTCCGCCCCCGCAACCTCGCAGTTCACGGTCACCGTCGACGGCAAAACCGTTTCAGTCCTGTCCGTGGGCTTTAAGCGCCGCGCCTTCTCCGCCGACCTGGATGTGCGCGACCTGCGCATCGACAACGCGCTCTACCTCCAGCTGGCCTCGCCGGTCGCCGAAGGCCAGACCGTCGTCGTCACCAACCCCAGCGCCCAGCTCTGGCCCGCCACCGATAAATACTCGGTGACCACCGATCCGCTGCGCTACAGTCCGGCGATCCACGTTAATCAGGAGGGTTACGTACCTACCCTCCCCAAGAAAGCCATGGTGGGTTACTACCTGGGCAACCTTGGCGAGCTGCCGGCCACCGGCTTGACGAGTTTCACCATAAAAAACGCCACGACTGGGGCGACCGCCTACCAAGGCACGCTGACCGCCCGCCGCGATGTCGGTTACACCTATTCGCCGCTGCCCTATCAGAATGTGCTGCAAGCCGATTTCAGCGCGCTGACCACGCCCGGCGAATATTACCTACTGGTACCCGGCCTCGGTGCCTCGCTGCCGTTCCTCATCGATGACGGCATCGCCATGAACTGGCTGCGCACCTACTCGCTCGGTCTTTATCATCAACGCTGCGGCAAATCCAACGCCCTGCCCTTCACCCGCTTCACCCACGAGGCCTGTCACGTGGCCAAAGCCGAAGTGCCTTCGCCGCAGTCCTCCTACGCCTTCACCTGGACGACGATCGCCTCGAAGAGCGCGCCCAGTGCCCACCAAACCGCCCCTCAGCTCGCCAGCGAAGCCTCCCAGCTCTACCCCTTCGTCAACAAGGGCACGATCGACGTCTCAGGCGGTCACCATGACGCCGGCGATTACAGCAAGTACACCACCGACGTGGCCTCCCTCGTGCACATCCTGATGTTCACCGCCGACAACATGCCCTCCGGCAACCTCGACAACCTCGGTATCCCCGAGAGCGGCGACGGCATCAGCGACATCATGCAGGAGGCCAAACAGGAGTCCGACTTCTTGGCTAAACTCCAGGACGCCGACGGTGGGTTCTACTTCATCGTCTACCCCAAGACGCGTGAATACGAAGGCGGGCTCTCCGGTGCCGCTCCGGGCGACACCCAGGTGGTTTGGCCGAAAAACACCTCGGCTACCGCCGCCTGCGTCGGCGCCCTGGCCCAATGCGCTTCCTCGCCGAAGTTCAAGCAGGCCTATCCGGCCACGGCCGCTGCGTATCTGCAAAAAGCCCAGCTCGGCTGGACCTTCCTCACCAACGCCATCGCCAAATACGGCCTGACCGGTTCCTACCAGAAGATCACCTTCTACGGGGACGAATTCGCCCACATGGACGAGTTATCCTGGGCTGCTTGTGAGCTGTATCTGGCCACCGGTGACGTGAAATATCAGCAGCAGCTCTTCGCCTGGTTCCCCAACCCCAACGATTACGCGACCTATCGCTGGAGCTGGATCCGCATGGCCGAGTCCTATGGTAACGCCATCCGCAGCTACGCCTTCGCCGCCCGCTCGGGCCGCCTGGCTGCCAGCCAGCTCGACTCCGCCTACCTCGCCAAGTGCAACACCGAGATCATCGGCGCCGCCGACAAGGAACTCCTGTCCTCCACCCAAAGCGCCTACGGCTCCGCCTTCGCCGCCGAGAACAAAGCCTACCGGGCGGCCGGCTGGTATTTCTCGATGGATCAAGCCGCCGACATGGCGGTCGCCTACCAGATCAACCCCAAGCCCGAATACCTCGATGCGCTCGTGAGCAACTTGAACTATGAGGGCGGCACCAATCCGGTGAACGCCACCTGCGTGACCGGCCTCGGCCTCAAACGCCAGCACACCGTGGTCAACCAGTTCGCCCGCGCCGACGCCCGCCAGCTGGCCCCCACCGGCATCCCCATCGGCAACATCCAGGGCGGCTTCGACTACCTCGCGCTCTACGCCAACGAACTGAGCAGCCTGACGTTCCCCTCCGACGGGGCCACCTCAGCGCCCTATCCGTTCTACGACCGCTGGTCCGACACCTGGAACGTTTCCACCGAGTTCATCACCGTGAACCAGGCCCGCAGCGTCCTGTCGGCCAGCGCGCTAGTCGGTCAAACCACCGCCAAGAACACCCCATGGACCTCGGGCACCGCCGTCATTGCCGTGCCCACCGGGATCGTGCCCCTGGCCGTACCCACCACCCTGAGCGTCTCGACGCCTGGGATGGACCTGAACACCGCCCGCATCGTCTGGGAAGGCCGCGACCAGCAGCCCGCCTTCGGCCCCACCTATGCCTTCGTTCCCAAGAACAACGGCACCCAGTGGGTCGAGGTGGAGATCAACTGGCCGGACGGCCGCCGCGTCTTCGGCTCGGCCAGCTTCACCGCCAACAGCGCGGTGGTGAACTGGGTCAATGGGGCCCTGCCCGCCGGGGCGGTGGCGAGTGCCGACGGCGGCGACGCCTGGACCTGGGTGACCAGCAACCCCGCGCCCTACTCCGCCCCGGCGGTGCACCAGAGCACCGTGGCGGCCGGGATCCATGGGCATGGCTTTGAGTCCGCGACAGCCACCTTGTTGGTCGGCACCACCGACAAGCTGTTTGCCTACGTCTACCTCGATCCCGCAAATCCCCCGTCCACGGTCATGCTGATGTGGACCGACAGCACCGGCAACAGCGCCCACCGCGCCTACTGGGGTGCGAACCTAATACCGTGGGGCACTAACGGCACCGCCAGCCAGTTCCCGATGGGAGCACTGCCTGCGCTCGGCCAATGGGTGCGACTGGAAGTACCCGCCAGTTCGGTCGGACTGGCCGGCGCCACCGTTCAGGGCATGCGCTTCACCCTCTACGGCGGGCGCGCCAGTTGGGACGTGAGCGGTAAGTCCAACTAAGCGAGCCGCCACGACGCAGGCCGTCACTCGCCACCATCAAATAAAAAAGGCGGGGCCCCACCGAGGAGCCCCGCCTTTTTCATGCCGCCAACACCCACTCGGCGAGAGGACTTAGCCCTCCGCGGTCCACTTGAACATCATCGTGCTCAGGGGCGGAACCTTCAGCAGCAGGCTGTGGGGGAAGCCATCGCAGGCAATGTCCTCGGCCAAGCGACCGCCCTCATTGCCCACGCCGGTGCCGCCGTAGTAATCACTGTTGGTATTGAGGACTTCCTTCCACCAACCGCCACGCGGCACACCGATGCGGAAATCGGCGCGCAACACCGGGGTGAAATGTCCGACCACCGCGAAGAAGGTGCGCTCGGTTTCATCGGTGCGCAGGTAGGTAACCACGCTGGCCCCGCCGTCGTGGGCGTTGATCCAACGGAAGCCGCGCCAGTCGAGATCGTGCTCACCGAGCACAGGTTCGCTGGTGTAAAGTCGGTTGAGGTCGCGAACGAGAAGGCGAACCCCGTCGTGGTCCTTATACTGGAGGAGATTCCAGTCGAGACTGCCGGCATAGGCCCACTCGCTGGATTGGCCAAATTCACAGCCCATGAAGAGTAGTTTCTTGCCGGGCCAAGCCCACATATGGCCATAGAGGGCGCGCAAGGTGGCGGCCTTTTCGGAAATATCCCAAGCACCCATCTTGCCGAGCATCGAGCCCTTCCCGTGCACGACTTCGTCGTGGGAAAACACGGTCATGAAGTTCTCCGAATACTGGTAAAGGGCGCCGAAGGTCAGGTCGTTGTGGTGCCACTTGCGATGCACGGGCTCCTTCTGGAAATACTTCAAGGTGTCGTGCATCCACCCCATGTTCCACTTGTAGTCGAAGCCAATGCCGCCGTGTTCGACCGGCTTGGAGATGCCGGCAAAAGCGGTCGATTCCTCGGCGATCATGAGCACGCCGGGATAATACTTGTGAACCAGCTCGTTGGTCTGGCGCAGGAAGTTGATGGCCTCGATGTTTTCACGACCGCCGTACTGGTTGGGGATCCACTCGCCTTCCTTGCGAGAGTAATCGAGGTACAGCATGGAGGCGACCGCGTCGACGCGCAGGCCGTCGAGGTGGTAGCGATCGAGCCAAGCGAGCGCGTTGGCGATGAGGAAGCAGCGCACCTCGTTGCGACCAAAATTAAAGATGAGGGTACCCCAGTCCATGTGCGCGCCCTGGCGCGGATCGGCGTGCTCGTAGAGGTGGGTGCCGTCAAACTCGGCCAACGCAAAGCTGTCGCGGGGGAAGTGGGCGGGGACCCAGTCGAGGATGATGCCGATGCCGCGTTGATGCAGGTGGTCGACGAAAAAAGAAAAGTCGTCCGGGGTGCCAAAGCGGTGCGTGGGGGCAAAGAAGCCGGTGACTTGGTAACCCCACGAGCCGTCGAAGGGGTGCTCAGCCAGCGGCATCACCTCGATGTGGGTGAAGCCCATATCGACCACGTAATCGGCCAGCATGGGGGCGAGTTCACGGTACGAGAAGGGGCGATTACCATCCTCGACCTTACGTTTCCACGACCCCATGTGGACCTCGTAAACCGAGACGGGACGGTCGATCCGCTTGGCATTTGCGGCCCGCGACTGCATCCAAGCATCGTCGCCCCAGCGGTGGGTGCGGGGATTGCAGACAATCGAGGCGTTGCCGGGAGGGGCCTCAAAGTAGGTGCCGTACGGATCGGTCTTGATTCGGATTAGAGCGGCCTGATCGAGCAACTCGTACTTGTAGAGTTCGCCCTCGCCCAGACCGGGAATGAACAACTCCCAGACCCCGGAAGCGCCGAGCGGACGCATCGGGTGATAGCGGCCGTCCCAGTGATTGAAGTTACCCACGACCGAAACGCGGGCCGCACTGGGCGCCCAAACGGCGAAAGACACGCCGGGCACGCCGTCGATCACCCGCGGGTGCGAGCCGAGTTTTTCGTAGATGCGGTGTTCGTTACCCTCGTTGAACAGGTAGAGGTCCTGCTCGCCGAGCGTGGGCAGGAATGAATACGGGTCGAAGAATTGGCGGATTTCGCCAGAGTGCAGCGTGGCGCGCAGTTGGTAGCGAAACACATCCTTACGCGAAGGGATGAAGACCTCGAAAAACCCCTCCTGAGCGAGCGACTCCATCTCGACGGCGGGAGCGTGCTTGTCCGCCAGATCGACCACCTCGCAGGCCCTAGCCTCGCGAATGAAAGCACGGACCAAAATCCCGGAACTGCGTCCTTTTTTGGCGGGGCGCATGCCCAGAAAATCATGGGGGCAAGCGCAGCGGGCTTCGATGAAGGAGGCGAGTTCGACGGGAGTTAGTATCACGAGGGATTCAGGGTTTAGGCGATTATGGCTGGTTATGGCGACCGCGTCCAGTGCGGCTTTGCGACGCCCCAATGAGGGGTTGGACGCAGGTTAGACCGACAAACTCATCCGGTGTTCTTCAATCCACCGGAAATTCCGTTAATTGTTAGCTCGACCACGGCGCGAGTGGACTCGTCGTCGGCCTTGCTGAGCTTTCCGCTGCGCAGGCGCCGCATCATTTCAACCTGAAGGTAATTGAGCGGGTCGATGTAAGGGTTGCGCAGCTCGACCGACTTGAGCAGCACCGGCTCGCCGGCGAGGAGTTTTTTCTGCCCGGTGATCTCCAGAATCGCACGTTCAGTGCGGTTGAACTCATTCATGAGGATGCCGAAGATTCGGGCGCGAATCGCCTCGTCCTCCACTAAGCCGGCGTAAAGCGCGGCGATGCCCATGTCGGCCTTGCGCATGGTGAGTTGGGCGTTGTCGATGAGCGTCTGGAAAAACGGCCATTCGGCATGCAGGGTGCGGAGGAGTTTTTTGCCTTTGGGTCCGCTCTTGAGCACGGCGTCGAGCGCCGAACCCAGGCCGTACCAGCCAGGGAAGTTGAACCGGCTCTGCATCCAAGAAAACACCCAGGGAATGGCGCGCAGATCATCGACGCTGGTGGTGTTGCGGCGGAACGTCGGGCGCGACCCGAACTTGAGATTGCTGATCTCGTCGATGGGAGTCGCCTGCTTCCAGAAGTGGAGAAACTCGGAATCTTTGTGGACAAGCTTCTCGTAGGCGGCGAAACCGGCGGCACTCATCGTTTCCATTGCGTCGGTCCACTCCGCCGGAGGAATGAAGGGGGCTTGGGCGGCATGCGAACCGAGCAAAACGCCATAAGCCATCTGTTCGAGAATGCGGTGCGCCAAGTCGGTATCGTGATAGCGGGTCGATAGCACTTCGCCCTGTTCAGTCACGCGGATACCGCCGTCGCGCAGGCCGATCGGCTGGGCGAGAATGGCCTTCGCGGCCGGGCCGCCGCCGCGAGCGATACTGCCGCCGCGACCGTGGAAAAGAGTCACGCGCACCGCGTGTTCGCGGCACACCGCGGTGATGGTCTCCTGCGCTTTGTAGAGCGCCCAATTGGCCGTGAGGTAGCCGCAATCCTTGTTCGAGTCGGAGTACCCAAGCATGACATGCTGGTGGTCTTCACCGGCCTCAAGCACCGGCGCGTAGGCAGGATGAGTGAAGAGCGTACCGAGCACCTCGGGGGCACGGTTCAGGTCGTCGAGGGTCTCGAACAACGGGGCGATGGGCAAATTCGCCCCGGTGAGCTTCATCAGGTAAACCACCTCGAGAATGTCGGAAACGGCGTCCGTCATACTGATAATGTAAATACCGAGGGAGGCTGGACCGAATTTGTCCGCCGCCAGCGCGGCCACCCGCAGCGGGTCGACTACGTTGCGCGTGGGAGCTGAGAGTTTACTGAGCGCGGTCGCCCCGAGGTGGCGGGCTTTATCAATGGCTTCGGCGAGCAGCTCGCGCTTTTCGGATTCTGTTAATTTCACGTAATCCGCCCGGCCGATCAGCTCAGCGACGGCGGCCTCGTGGTGGCCGGAGTGCTGGCGCAAATCGAGGTGCGCGGCATGCAGCCCGAAAATATCGACCTGGTGGCGCAACTCTTGCAATTCGCCGCCGACGAGGAGTGCGCCGCGGCCGTGCTGCAGGCTCTCGTGGATGACATTGAGCGTCTCCGTGAGCGTCTCGGTTGGAAGAGCCGGCTCGTCGTCGGCGTTTTCCGGCATCAGCAAGGCCCCGTTGGGGAAACTGGCGCCTTCGTGGGCAAGGCGTTCACACAGGCCACCCAACAAGAGCCGATACGGCTCGTGGGGGTAACGCGCGGTGAGTTGCTCCATGTACTTGGACAGGTGCCGGCTCTCCTTAATCAGGCGACGCACCGACGGGGAAATGGTGTCACGCAGGTCAGAGACCGTGAGGTTATGCAGTAAATTATAGACGCAATCGTGCATCTTTTTGACCGCCGTGCGCCGGTGCAGCGCGAGAATATCGGCCGTCACCCGGGCGTTCACATTGGGGTTACCATCACGGTCGCCGCCGATCCAGGAGCCGAAGGTCAGCCAGCGGGACGGCGCGGTCACGCCGGGATAATGCAACTTGAGCGCCCGTTGCATGTCGGCATGCAAGCGGGGCAAGGTTTGATAAAGGGTGGAGTCGAGGTACCACAGTCCGGTACGCGCCTCGTCGGCCACCTCGGGGCGGGCGGTGCGGCTGCGATCGGTCAGCCACAGGCAGGCGATTTCCCTCTCTAGGCAGGCCGGATCGGCGAAGGCCAACCCGTTGACCTCGGGGTTGGCGCGGTTGCGCAACAGTTCGGCCAGGCTCTGGAGTTTGGCCAGCAGCGTGCGGCGCTTGGACTCGGTCGGGTGAGCCGTGAAAACCAGATCAATGGAAATCTGATCGACGAGCCGCTGCATGGCCGCGGTATCGACGCCGCGCTTTTTTAATTCGAGTACGCCCGCCTCAATCGATTCACGGATAGGCTGGCTGTCGGGTGACTTGGAGTCGGCGCGCAAGCGGGCAGCGCGGCGGCGACGCAGAAGCAGGATGCGGAAATTTTCCTCGGCAATGTTGACCAACTCAAAATAGAGCGTGAAGGCCATCGCCTGGTTGAACGCCTCGCTGGCCGACAGGCCCGCAATAGCCGCACTGAGCGCCGGGGCGGCCTTGGCATCGCCCGTGCGCGCGGATTTCGACAAGGTGCGCAACCGCTCGACGGTCGCGAGCGTCTCGGCGCCCTCAAGCTGGGTGATCACCCGACCGAGCGCGCCCCCCAGGGTACGGATCTCAGTCCGGAGTTGGGTCAGTTCTTTGGGATCGGTCGAGGAGCGGGAAGCGGGAGTGCGGGCCATGTTGGGAATGAGCGGATACGGTTCGGTAAGTTGGGAGGGTTAAAGCGGACCTGAAAGCGAAAAGTGGGCCAAATCAGCTAAAACCTTGCACGAAACCCGAACGGTTTACCCGTTCGCCCACCTTGGCTCTGAGCTTGCTTGCGACCAAACGGACCGCCTTATTTGCCAGCCACCGTGACCAGACGCCTACTCCCCGTCCTTTTTCTTATCAGCGCCAGCCTCCTGCGTGGAGCCGCGAGCCTGCCGCAAATCACCGCCAGCCACACCGACATCACCGATGCCGGAACCGTGTTCACCGGCAAAGCCCGCCTCGACTACGATGGCGCGGTCTTACTCGCCGACCGGATTGCCTACGATCCAAAAACCCAGATCGCCCGCGCCTCCGGTCACGTCTCCTTTACTCGCGGCCCGCAGACCGTCGTCCCCTCCCGTGCCTCCAATCCGCGCGACCGGGCCAAAAAACCCCTCGCCCAAACTACGCCGCAGCGCCTCCTTGCCGACGAACTCACTTACAACCTGAGCGAGCGCACCTACACGGTGAAAAACGTCCGCCTCGGTCAGGACCCCATTTACATCAGTGGGAGCAGCGTCGAGGGTGGCCCCGACAAAATCGTCATCCGTGACGCCGTCGTGAGTTTGTCTGAACCCAGTTCGATCTCCCCGGCGTTGAAGGCATCCACGGTTACTTATATACCGGGCGACCAAATCCAGGCGAAAAGCGCACGCATCGGCATTGGCGGCACCCCGCTCATTCCGATGTCGGCGTTCAACCAATCGGTCAACGACCCGCTGCTCAGCCACATGAAAGCCCGCGTCGGCTACGGCTCGCGCCTAGGCGGAGAACTCGAATTGGGTCTGCTCGCCCCCATTACCCGAACCTTTAAGCTCGGTGGCGAACTCGACCTTTACACCAACCGCGGCGTCATGTTCGGCCCGGCCGCCGCCTACGAACTGGACAACGCCAACACCACCCTGAAGGGATCCCTGCGCAGCGGTTTCATCAACGACAGCGGCAAGCGCGGCAAAGACATCCTCCGAAATCCCATCCAAGCCAACCGCGAGTTCGTCGAATGGGAACATTACCAGACGCTCGGCGAAAACGTCACCCTGCTCGGTCAAGTCAACTACTGGTCGGACTCAGAGGTCACCCGCGACTTCCGCCCCAAGGAGTTCGAGCTCAACCAGACGCCTGACAACTTTCTCGAAAGCTACTACACGGGAGACAACTACGTCGTCTCGGCCTTCACCCGCTTTCAGCCCAACGACTACCATTTGGTGCAGCGCCGCCTGCCGGAATTTCGCTTCGACGGCTTACCGGTCGACGCCGGTGCCGGTATCTACCACCGCGTCAACGCCAGCCTGGCCGTACTCGAAGACACCTCGCTGAAAACGACGAGCAGTCCGGTTGACCAAGTCAACCGCGTCGACACTTACTACGGGCTGACCCGCCCGTTCACCCCGAACGAATGGTTCTCGATCAAGCCGGTGGCCGGCACCCGTTTCACCTACTACGACCGGGCCCAAGCCCCGCGCAGTGACTACGCCCGCGGCCTCGCCGAGGTCGGCTTCGACGCCGATGTCCAGGCCAGCTCCACCTACGCCTACAAAAACGAGCGCTGGGACATCGACGGGCTGCGCCATTTGGTCAAACCCTACGTCTCCTACCGCGCCATCGGTAACGCCGACCAAGGCTCCAACACCGCCATCCCCGCGATCGACCGCACCACTTTCGCCACCGGGCTGCAACCGCTCGGCCTGGCCGACCGCCGCGACATCGACACCCTGGGCAAGACTAACACCCTGCGCCTCGGGGTAAACAACGCCCTGCAAACGCGCGACCGTCACTACGCCTCACGCAACCTCGCTGAGCTCGATGTGGCCGGAGACTGGCGCTTCGACCGCACCACCGGCCAAGACAGCCTTTCGGCGATCCAGAGCCAGCTCACCCTGACTCCCGCCAAGTGGTTCAGCTACGATGTCTACGCCAACGCCTCGCCCAACGACCTCACCATTGAGGAAATCAACACCGGCGTGACCTTCAAGGACGCCGGTGTCTGGTCGGTGCGCGTCGGAACCAACGTACTCGAATCCAACCCGCAGGATTCCGCCACCCTCACCAACACCCAGGGCGGCATTGGTGAGTACACCCTCGATGCGCACTACTTCATCAACGAGGTTTACGAGGCCATCTTGCGCCTGCGCTACGACGAGCTCGGCGGTCGCTTTACCTACAAGGGCATCACCCTGCGCCAGAACATCCGCAACCTCTGGTTCATCAACTACGCGCTCGCCTTCAGCGAAGGCGACTCACGTTCCGGCAGCACCAGCATCAAGGTCAGCGTCGAACTGGCCAATTTCTAAACAAGTCACCGCCCAACGCTTGTCCCGCCGACCCAGGGGCGAGACACCCGCGCGCTGCGGGTATCTCGCCCCTGCTTCATTTTAACCGCCCGCCCCCCCTTTTTTTATTCATGACCGATCGCCCTGCATCCGCTTCGCCCGCCGCCAGCCAAGGCCGGGTTTTCCTCACCCTGTTCGCCGCGCTGCGCCCCCACGTCACCACGGACCGCAACCTGCCCTCGCGTCTGCAACAACTGCTCGCCCGCGAAAAACGCTTCGGCAGCCGCGACCGCCGACTGTATCGCGAATTGCTCTACACCGCGCTGCGCCACTTGCCCTGGATCGACGCCCGCCTGGCCACCGCACCCGACGAGGCAATCCGCGCCACCGCCTGGCTTGCCACCGACACACCGGCCACCCACGCCTTCCGCGTCCACTGGACCGCCGGATGGCCGGAAACCCCCGCGAGCGTCGCCGACAAAGCCCGCCACCTTCAGGCCGACCCCACGGTGCTGTTACCTGAATGGTTCGCCGCGCACTGCCCGGCGGCTTTCAGCTCGCCCACGCTCGACACTCTGCACTCACGCGCCCCGCTGTGGATCCGCCTGCAAACCGACGACCCGGCCCCGGTGCTCGCCGAGTTCGCCACCCGCGGCTGGCCCGTGCGCCCCTCCCCGGTCCTGCCCGCCGCCCTCGAAGTCCTCACCGAAGCCGATCTCACCACCACCGATGCCTACGCCCACGGCCTGATCGAGATTCAAGATCTCGGTTCGCAACTGCTGCTCGCCACCCTTGAGTCAGCCCCCACCGGTCTGTGGCTCGACGCGTGTGCCGGTGCCGGCGGCAAGACCCTGCAACTCGCCCGCTTGATCGGCACCACCGGACGGGTGGACGCGTACGACATCCGCGCCAAAGCGCTCGACGAATTGGGCGCCCGCGCCGCCCGCGCCCGCATGGCCAACATTCGCATTCTCTCCGGCGCGCCCAGCGCGAGCTACGACGGCGTGCTGGTGGACGCCCCGTGCAGCGGCACCGGAACGTGGCGGCGCTCGCCCCACCTCAAATATTGCACCACTCCGGCTACGCTTAAGGAAGCGGCTGGGTTACAACGCGAGTTGCTCGCCCGCCACTCGGCGCGGGTACGCGCCGGCGGCCTGCTCGTCTACGCCACCTGCTCACTCAGCCGCGAAGAAAACGAGGACGTAGTCGCGGCCTTTTTGGCCAATCACCCCGAGTTCACCGCCGCCGCGCCGGCGCGCACCCTGTTGCCCGCCGACCACAACACCGACGGCTACTTCGTCGCCCCGCTGCGCCGCGCCTGAGTGCGGGGATAGCGGCCTAATGAGGCGGCTGGGTGGCATTGAACGTGAACTCAGGGAGGGATTATACTGGGTGCAGTAATATCCCCTCCGCTGGAGATAAAACTACCCTAAACGAAACGACTCCGTCCTCCCCCTACGCGCTCTAGACTCCGAACCTCCCGAGATCACGGAGCGATTTTGCTCCGTGATAGTGAAAGCCTGAACGCAACTAGCCGGTTGTTGTGGGGACACCCCCATTTTTGGGGAAAGCCCATCATCGGCATTTTTCAACAAAAGACACCTAGGCGGAAGAAGCGCACCAAGGCGGAACGACCTTCACCCTGCACCCGTTGCTTTGCCCTTGGCGCTTTGCGTTAAAACCCGGTATTCCGAGCAGACGAGAAGGTTTTATGCTATCCATCCAAGTCGTAGGTTACGGCCTGCTAGCCTCACCCTCCCTCCTTCACGCTCGCCCGCCCGCCTCTTACCATGATCGTCATTCGCCGCCTGGTCGACCGTCAGCGTGCCTACACCGGGATTTTCCTGCCGGGCGAAGCGCCGCAGATTTTCCCGACCACCGATTTCGAGCACGGGCGCATCCTGCAAATCTACAAGCAGGACAAAGCCTACGCGGGCGTGGTGAACGATTTCAGCGACGACTCGCCGCTCGCGCCCTCGCCTGCTCCCACGCCCAACCCGCCCAGCCCGGTACCAGCCAAGTCACCAGCGCCGGCGACCGCCTCAGCGCACCCGGGCCAGAAAAAACAGCCCGGCACCCAACATCGTCAGGCTCGGCAGAAGCGCCGCCCATAGCACCGGTATCACGTCGCGCCCGCCGAGCATGGAACTGATTTTAAGCAGGATAAAATAAACGATAAACAGTCCGAGCGACTTGGATACACCCACAGCCGGGTTAACCCGCACCCCGCTCACCGCGAACGGAATGGCCAACGCGATGATGATTAACGGCCCGAGGGTGTCCGCCAAAATACCGTAATAACGCACCTGATAGGCCTTCAGCTTGGGGTTATCGTCGATGGAAAAAAACGCGATGATGCGCTGGAGTTGCGTGAAGGACAGATTCTGCGGCTTGGCATCAAAGATAAGCATGAGCGCGGGGTCCTCATCCCAGGTCGGCCGACGGAGTTCGGCGAACACCGTGGAGCGCTCCACCTCGCCATCCTCGGCGTTGATCGTCAGTTCGCGGCCGTCACGAAACACCCATCCACCCTTCACCGAATCCAGCCACGCCTCGCGGGCTAGTAAGCGAGTTTTTTCACGGCGTTGCCCATCGAGTTCCACCACTGAAACGCCGTAGCCGCGACGGCTGAACTGGCTGTAGCGGTTAAAAAACCACATGCGCCCGGCTTTGCGGTTATCGAAGGCAATGGTCGGCTTCACGCCGAGGTGGTCGACGGTGAGATTTTTCGAGGCGTGCCGGTACTCGATGTCGTCGCGAATCGCCCGCGCCTCCTCCATCGACCAGGGAATGACCGTGGCGTTGATGTACCAGGTCACCCCGCACAGGAGAACGCCCACCGCCCAAATACCGCGCGTAATACGAAACAGGCCGACGCCCGCCGCGCGCATCGCGGTGATCTCATTATTACGGTGTAATTGTCCCAAGGTGTAGAGCAGCGAGACCAGCAGGGCCAAGGGCAGCACCACGGAAAGGTAACTGGGCAGCTTGATCATGTAATACACTGCCACGTCGGTGAAGCGCGCCCCGTGGGCGAGCAGATCACGGAAGTCCTCGAACATCGCCTGCATGAGCAGCAAGCCGAGGGTAGCGGCCAGCACGAGGCCGAGCATTTTCAGCCACTCGCGCAGAAGGTAGCGATCGATGAGATTCAAGGCCTGCGGTTATTGAACAGCGAAAACCGAAAAGCAAAGCGAGAACCGGGGCGGATTGGAATGAAGCGCGTGGATGCTCCCCCGCACGCCCGCTGGGTGCGGTTGGGCAAAACCAGAGTTGAATCCCGCCCACTCCCCGCATTGCCTCACAACATACTGCGCCTCTTCACCCCAACCACTTACCCGATGAATCCTGTTTTCCGTGCGATTGCGTTCGTCTGCCTGCTCGCCAATCCGCTCAACGTCCTGCAGTCCACCGCCGCCGAACCGATCAAGATTGGCGAGATTGCCTCGCTCACCGGTAAAGAGGCCGCCTTCGGCCAATCCTCCCATAAGGGCACCTTGCTCGCCATTGAGGAGATCAACGCAGCCGATGGCGTGCTCGGGCGTCCGCTCAAGTTGATTACCGAGGATAACCAAACCAAAGCCGGCGAATCGGCCACCGCGGCGCGCAAGCTCATCTCCCGCGATCAGGTCGTAGCGTTGCTCGGCGAGGTCGCCTCCAGCCGCTCGCTGGAAATCGCCCCCATCGCCCAGAGTTCGAAGATCCCCATGGTCTCGCCCGCCTCGACCAACCCGAAGGTCACCGCCGTGGGCAGCTACGTTTTCCGCGTCTGCTTCATCGATCCGTTCCAGGGCACCGTGATGGCCAAGTTTGCCCGTGAAGACCTCGGCCTGCGCCGGGTAGCCCTACTCACCTCGGTTTCCTCCGCCTACAGCGTGGGGTTGTCCAAGTTTTTTAAGGAGCGCTTCCTCGCCGAGGGCGGGGAAATCGCGATCGAGCAGAAGTACTCCGAGGGCGACAAAGACTTCCGCGCCCAACTCACCGCCATCAAGGCCACCGGGGTCGGCGGCATTTTTATCCCCGGCTACTACAGCGAAGCGGCCCTGATCGCCAAGCAGGCCCGCGAACTGGGAATCACCGCGGCGCTGTTTGGCGGCGACGGCTGGGAGGCTCCGCAGCTCATGGCGATTGGCGGCACCGCCTTGGAGGGCTGCTATTACTCGACTCATTACTCGGCCGAAGACACCGCCCCCGCAGTCCAGAATTTCGTTAAAAACTACCAGGCCCGCTTCGGTGAAATGCCCGATGCGATGGCCGCGCTCGGCTACGACTCGGCCTTCGTGCTGGCCGACGCCATCAAACGCGCCGGAGGCACCGCGCCGGACGCCCTCCGCACGGCGCTCTCCGCCACCCGCGACTTCGTTGGGGTAACCGGGAAAACCACCATCGACGCGGACCGCAACGCCGCCAAATCCGCCGTGGTCGTCGCGATCAAATATGGGCGGATCAACTTCTTCAAATCGGTGGCGCCCTGATGGAGTTTTTCCAACAGCTTCTCAACGCGCTTTCCCTCGGCGCGATATATGCGCTCATCGCGCTCGGCTTCACGATGGTTTACGGGGTGCTGCGGTTCATCAACTTCGCGCACTCCGATGTCTTCATGATCGGGGCGGTGGTGGGCAGCCTGCTGGGTAACCACCTGCCGCTGGGCACGTGGTGGGGCGGCCTGGTCTGCCTGCTCGGGGCGATGGCGGTCTGCGCCCTGTTGGGCGTGATCATCGAGCGGGTCGCCTACCGACCGCTGCGCAACTCCCCCCGGCTCAACGTCCTGATCACCGCCATCGGAGTGTCCCTGCTGATCGAATACCTGTTTCAAAACGAACACGTTTTCGGTGCTGCCCCCCGCTCGTTCCCGGCGGTATTCCCCTCCATCGTCTGGCAATGGCAGGGCCTCACCCTGTCCAGCAGCCAGTTAATCGTGATCGGGGTCGCTCTCGTGTTGGTGGTCGCCCTCGAGCTGATTGTTTACCGCACCCGCATCGGCACCGCCATGCGGGCCGTCTCGCTTAATCCCCGCGCCGCCCAGTTGGTCGGGATCAACCCCAACGTGGTGGTGACCTTTACCTTCGCTCTCGGCTCGGCCCTGGCCGGAGCCGGTGGAGTGCTGTACGCACTCAACTACCAATCGGTCGAGCCGCTCATGGGGGTCATGCCCGGACTCAAGGCCTTCGTCGCCGCCGTGCTCGGCGGCATCGGCAGCATCCCCGGCGCCGCCCTCGGCGGCCTGCTGATTGGCGGCATCGAAACGTTTATCGGAGGCAGCCAGTTCTCCACCTACAAGGACGCCATCGCCTTCGCCTTGCTCATCCTGATCTTGCTCTTCCGCCCCACCGGCTTGCTAGGCCGACGCATCCCCGAAAAAGTATGACGTCGCCCCGCTCCGGGCCCTCGTGGCCCCACCTCTTTCTCGGCGGCGCGTTGATCGCCTCCTTCCTGCTCGCCCGCCTGGTCACGGATCCCTACGCCAACGACGTCCTCACGACCATTGGCATTAATGTGATCCTCGCCGTCTCGCTCAATCTGGTGAACGGCCACACCGGCCAGTTTTCCCTTGGACATGCCGGCTTTATGTCGGTGGGAGCCTACCTTTCCGCGGCGATCACGCTTTTGCTCGGCCCGAGTCTGCTCGGCGAGGACGGCGGCGCACCTTGGGCGCAAAACGCACTCTTCTTCGGCGGTCTGCTCGTCGGCGCCCTGAGCGCCGCGCTCGTTGGCCTACTGGTCGGCATCCCTTCGCTGCGGCTGCGCGGCGACTACCTGGCGATTGTTACCCTTGGTTTCGGAGAGATCATCCGGGTGGTTTTCCAAAATATTGAACCGCTCGGCGGCGCCCTCGGCCTTAACGGTATCCCCAATTACACCACGGTGGGGTGGACATTCGCCTTCGCCGCGCTGGCGGTTTTCGTCGTCGGTTGCCTGATCAACTCGACCTACGGCCGCGGCTTTATCGCCACGCACGACGACGAAATCGCCGCCGAAGCCATGGGGCTGAACACCACGCGCTACAAGGTGGTGGCCTTTGTGGTCGGCGCGTTTTTCGCCGGACTGGCGGGCGGGCTCTACGGCCACTTCAAAATGAGCATCACCGCCGCCGGCTTCGATTTCACCAAAAGCATCGAGATCGTCGTCATGGTGATCCTCGGCGGCATGGGCAACACCCTCGGCGTGATCCTCGCCGCCATTCTGCTCACGCTCCTGCCCGAGGTGCTGCGCCCGATCGCCGAGTTCCGCATGATCCTCTACGCGGTGCTTTTGATCGTACTCATGCTGCTGCGCCCCCAAGGCTTGTTTAACTTCCGCCGCCGCTCCCGCTGATGTCCGCCCCGATCCTTCAACTCGACCAAGTCACCCTGCGCTTCGGCGGGCTCACCGCCGTCAACGCGGTCGATCTCCAGCTGCCCGCCGGGCAGCTCCACGGTATCATCGGCCCGAACGGCGCGGGCAAAACCACCCTGTTTAACCTGATCACCGGGGTTTACGCGCCCTCCTCCGGCGCCCTGAGTTTTGCCGGCAAAAACCTCGCCGGGCTGCGTCCCGACCAGATCACCGCGCTGGGCATCGCGCGCACCTTTCAAAACATCCGGCTGTTCCCCCAGTTGAGCGTTTTCGACAACGTGCGCGTCGCCTGCAACCTGCACCGAGCGAGTTCGCCGCTCCACACCCTGGTGCGCGGGCGCACCTTTCGCGCCGCCGAGGCCGCCGCCGCCGACCGCGTGAATGAACTGCTCGCACTCTTCAACTTGGAGCGCTTCCGCGATCAGCCCGCCACCTCCCTACCCTATGGCGAACAACGCCGCTTGGAAATCGTGCGCGCCCTCGCGACCCAACCGCGCTTGCTACTGCTTGACGAACCCGCCGCCGGCATGAATCCCTCGGAAAAAGTCGAACTCGTCCGGCTGATCCGCGAGATCCACCAGCGCTTCAATCTGACGATCTTACTCGTCGAGCACTCCATGCGCGTGGTCATGACCCTGTGCGAGCGGATCACGGTGTTGGATTACGGAGTAAAAATCGCCGAGGGCGCGCCGGCCGAGGTTCAAAAAGACCGCAAGGTCATCGAGGCCTATTTGGGTGAAGACCACACCAACAACTCCGCCCACCATTAAGAACGCCAACGCCCCAATTCATTGGCCCACGAAACACACGGAACACACAAAAACAAAACCACTCCGACTTTCGTGTTTTCTGCGTAGTTCGTGGTTAAAAACTCCTTCCGCGCCCTCGTCTAACCCATGCTTTCCGTCACCGATCTTTCCGTCGCCTATGGTGCGATTCAGGCCGTCAACGGCATCTCTTTTGAGATTCCGCGCGGGGCCATCGTCACGCTCATCGGGGGCAACGGGGCCGGCAAGACCACCACCCTGCAGACCATCTCCGGTCTGATCCGCCCGCGAGCCGGCTCGATCCGGTTTAACGGCGAGGAGATCACCCGGCTTGCCCCCCACGAAATCGTCGCCCGCGGGCTTTGCCACGTGCCCGAGGGCCGGCTGGTGTTCGCCAACCTCTCGGTCGCCGAAAACCTCGCCCTCGGCGCCTACCTGCAAAAGGACAAAGCGGTGATCGAGCGCACCCGTGAGCACATTTTCACCCTCTTTCCGCGGCTCAAGGAACGCCTCAAGCAGGCAGCCGGCACGCTTTCGGGCGGTGAACAGCAGATGCTCGCCATTGGCCGCGCCCTGATGGGCCAGCCCACGTTTCTCATGCTCGACGAACCCTCGCTGGGCATCGCCCCCCGCCTCGTTTCCACGATCTTCGAGAAAATCGTGGAGATTAACCGCGTCGAGGGCCTGACCATCCTGCTAGTGGAGCAAAACGCCCACCTCGCCCTGGAAGTGTCCTCGCACGCCTACGTGTTGGAAACCGGCCAAAACAAAGTCTCGGGGCCGAGCGCCGAATTGCGCGATGACCCGCGCCTCAAGGCCGCCTACCTTGGCGGCTAGGCGCAACGCGCCGCCTTGGCTCCCTCCATCGCGAGGGGAACGTTCCGTGTGGCTCTGAGCATGCGCGCAGGGCGGGCCGCCCGTTTACATCCGCTGGTACAGCTTCGGAATGAGAAACAATCTTGAGGCAGACCCAGTTTCCCTTTGCGCCAGCCGCGCATTTTTGAGCCGATCATAACCACATGGATCGCATTGCCACCGCCTTCTCCCGAGCCCGCGCCGAAAACCGCGCCGCCTTCGTCGCCTACCTCTGCGCCGGCGACCCCGATTTCGACAGTTCACTCGCCGCCTGCCGCGCCTTGATCGAAAGTGGCATCGACGTTCTCGAGTTGGGCGTCCCCTTCAGCGACCCGCTCGCCGACGGCCTGACCAACCAACTCGCCGCCCAACGCGCCCTCGCCGGCGGCATGACCGCCGCCCGCGTTTTCGAATTGGTGCGCCGCATCCGCGAATTCGCCCCAGCCACGCCCATCGTGTTCTACACCTACTACAACCTGGTGTTTTCCAACGGAGTGGACGCCTACGTGCAGGCCGCCCGGACCGCCGGAGTCGACGGCATGCTCACCCTCGACTTGCCCCCCGAGGAGGCCGGCGAGGTCCAGGCCGCCTGCGCCCAGTACGGCATTAAAACCGTCTTCATCGTCGCCCCGACCACCCCCGAGGCTCGCCTAGCCAAAATCGGCGCCGCCGCCACCGGATTTATCTATTACGTTTCCCGCGAGGGCGTCACCGGAGTGCGCGACTCGGTTGCCGCCAACATCCCCGAGGCCGTCGCCGCGATCAAACGCCACACCGCCCTACCGGTGGTGGTGGGCTTCGGCATCGGCCAACGTTCCCATGTTGACGAGGTGGCCGCCCACGCCGACGGCGTCGTGGTGGGCAGCGCCTTGGTTAACGTGATCCGCGATCATCTCGCCGACCGGGCGCAAATCGCCCCCGCCCTCGCCCGCCGCGCCACCGACTTGGTGGCCGGTACCCAGCGCTGAACCGCGGCCACTCGCCCCGAGTTCGTCCACGCCGTTTTGCCCATGTCAGCTGTTAAAAAAATCCTGATCATCGAGGATAACCTGCTGCAGTATCGGGTGACCGAACGCATGCTGGCCAACGCGCGCATCGGCCAGTTCAACTCCGATTGGGCGCAGACTTACGAGGACGGACTGCGGCTTTTGCTCACAGGGGACTACGCGGCGTGTTTACTCGACTACCAACTCGGTGAGCAAAACGGCCTCGATCTGCTGCGGGCGGCTCGGGCCGAACGCTGCGAAACCCCGGTAATTTTCCTCACCGCCGATTCCTCCGTTCAGGTCGACGAGGCCGCCATGGAGGCGGGGGCATTGGATTATCTGGTCAAAGGCGAAATCACCCCGCGCATGGTGGAGCGTTCCATCCGTTACACGATGAAACTCTCCCAAGCGATGCGCGAACTGCATTTGCTGGCCACTCGTGACGCGCTCACCGGGGTACTCAACCGCCGGGCATTCGACTCGATGCTGCGCGAGGAGGTGCTGCGATCCCGACGGTTCAACCACCCACTTTCTTTAGTGATCGTGGACCTGGACCACTTCAAGTCGATCAACGACACGCACGGCCATCCCGCTGGTGATGCGGCCTTGGTGGAGGCCGCCCGCCGGCTTGAGGCCGAGGTTCGCGGCATTGATCGAGTCGCTCGGATCGGAGGAGAGGAGTTCGCTATCATCCTGATGGAAACCCCGGAAAACGAAGCGATCATCGTCGCCCAACGTTTAGTCGCCAACATGAAGGCAACCCCCATCGGCGTCGCGCCGGGAGTAAATCTGACCGTGACGCTCAGCGCCGGGGTAAGCACGCTGCCCGTCGAAGCAAAAAACAATCTCACGCTGCTGGAGTCAGCAGACCGGGCACTTTATCAGGCCAAGCAGAGTGGCCGCGACCGCGCCGTGCTTGCCAGCTGAGCGGCGGGCGACGAGCCTACCGCTATGGCGTTAACCGACTCATCGACAAGTTTGGCCGAGATCAAAAGCCGCGTGCTGGCTTTTGCCCAAGAACGCGACTGGGAGCAGTTTCATGCGCCGAAAAACCT
>CAMBUJ010000015.1 GCA_945871005.1 Opitutus sp. GAS368
TGAGGACAATACCCTAGGCGTTTCACCTACGTCGGACGGCGTTTGCAACGGGTGCTTTTCAGCGGTCGCCATACGAACCTGCGACTGGCTAACCGAACCGGTAGCTTTGCCGCCCGCTGTAGGCCAGACCGGTGGTCAAGTTCGCCAAAAAATGCCCGACCACCGGTCGGACTTATACGAAATGCCCGCCCCCCGGTCGGGTCTCCAGGGAGCAATGCCCGCAATTCACCGAGATGGTGGTAGGGCCCGCAGGTTTGAGCCCAAAACCATTTAGCCGTTGGTTTAACCCTCCCCTTCCCCAGTGGTCGTCAATCCTCCTCCCGGCGTTCGCGGTGGGCGGGAGGGGTAAACCGCGACTCGGGGAGCGGCGACTAGCGGGCGATCAGCTTAAGGAATTCCTCATTGGTCTTCGTTTTCGAAAGACGCGCGATCATGGTGTCGGTCGCTTCCTCGATTTTCTGGGAAACGAGGGCGCGGCGGAAGAAGTGAATCGAGTCGAGCTTCTTGGCGTCGATCAGCAGTTCTTCCTTACGGGTGCCCGAGGACTGGATGTTCATCGCCGGCCAGAGGCGCATTTCGGCGCACTTGCGGTCGAGAACCAGGTCGCTGTTACCCGTGCCCTTGAATTCTTGGAAAATCACGTCGTCCATACGGCTGCCGGTTTCCACCAGCACCGAAGCGACGATGGTGAGCGAGCCACCCTCTTCCACGTTACGGGCGGCGGCGAAAAGCTGACGGGGTTTTTCCAAGGCGCGCACATCGAGACCACCCGAGCCGGTGCGGCCGGAGTTTTTAAGGGTGTTATGGGCACGGGCCAGGCGGGTGATCGAATCGATGAACAGCACCACGTCGCGACCGACTTCGACCAGGCGCTTGGCGCGCTCAATCGCCATGTCGGCAATCCGCACATGGCTGTCCACGTTTTCGTCGTTCGACGAGGCCCAGATCTCGGCGGGCACGCTGCGGCGGAAGTCGGTGACCTCCTCGGGGCGCTCGTCGACGAGCAGAATCATGACGTGGCACTCGGGGTGGTTTTGCAGAACGCCCAGGGCCAAATCGCGCAACAAGGTGGTTTTGCCAGTGCGCGGAGGGGCGACGATGAGCCCGCGGGTGCCCTTGCCGATCGGGCAGAACAGATCGACGGCGCGGGTGGTCATACGGCCGTCCTTGAGCTCGGTTTTGAGCTGCTTGTCAGGCGACATACTGGTCAGCGCGATGAAATCGGGGCGGTCCTTGCGCTCGTCGATGGTCAGGCCGTCGACGGTTTCGACAAACTTCATCTTTGGGTTGGTGAAGCGCCCCTCGGCGGGCCAAGCGGTGCCGGTGATGCGGCTGCCCTGGCGCAGCTTAAAGCGGCGAATGAGCTCTTTGGGCACGAAGGTGTCGGACGGGCGGCGCTTGCCATAACGGGTCAGGTCAAGGAGTTGGCCGTTGCCGCCCTTCTGGATGTCGATGTCGAGGACGCCCTCCACGTGGATCACGTTCTCGGGCGGACGCTCGACGACGGGCGGGGCGACGGGAACCGCAGCCGGCGCGGGCGCGGCAACCGGCGCAACGGCCTCCGCAGCGACGGACAGGGGCGCGGAAGGGCTCTCGACGGGAGTCGGAGCGGTGGTGGAGGGGGCGGTAGTATTAGCCATAAAAATGTATGAATGAAGCAAACTGCATAAGGGGGGCTAAATCGTTGGCTCGCCCTTGACGGGGTAATGAACCGCAGAAACAACCGTTATAGTCCCTGCGCGCAATTGACCGCGCGCATAACCAAACCCCAAAAAAACAAACGTGTCAGAACCTAAGATTTCCTCAGCAGCCCGCGAAAAGCGGGTGTTTAAGCCTTCAGCCGAGTTTCAACGTCAAGCCAACTTGGGAAGTCTCGCCACGTATAAGAAGCTTCATGCCGAATCTGTCAACTCCCCAGAAAACTTCTGGGGCCGGCAGGCCAACGAGCACCTGATCTGGCGCAAACCCTTCAGCACGGTGCTCAACTGGAAAACCCCGCATGCGGAGTGGTTCAAGGGCGGCAAGCTCAACGTGGCTGAAAACTGCGTCGATCGCCACCTCGGCACCGTGCGCGAGAACAAGGCGGCGATCATTTTCGAAGGTGAACCGGGCGATGTGCGCACGATCACCTACAAGCAGCTTTCCATGCACGTGTGCCGTCTGGCCCATGTGTTTGAAAACATGGGGGTGAAGGCCGGCGACCGCGTGGCGATTTACCTGCCCATGGTGCCCGAGGCCATCGTCGCCATGCTGGCTTGCGCACGCATCGGCGCGGTCCACACGGTGATTTTCGGCGGCTTCAGCGCCGAGGCGATCAAGGATCGCCTTAACGATTGCCAAGCCAAGTTGGTCATCACCGCCGATGGCGGCTGGCGCCGCGGCAAGGTCGTCGAGCTCAAGTCGGTGGTCGACCGCGCCCTCGAGAGCACCCCGAGCGTGGAGACGGTTATCGTACTTAAGCGCACCGCCAACGAAATCAACATGGTCGAAGGCCGCGACATCTGGTGGCACGACGCCTGGAAAGGCGGTCCTAACCAGCACAAAGCCAAGGCGTTCGACAGCGAGCACCCGCTTTTCATCCTCTACACCAGCGGCAGCACCGGCAAGCCCAAGGGCGTGCTCCACACCAGCGCGGGCTACCTGCTCGGCGCCAAGCTCTCCGCCCACTACGTCTTCGACCTCAAGGAGAACGACCGCTACTTCTGCTCCGCCGACATCGGCTGGATCACCGGCCACAGTTATGTCGTTTACGGCCTGCTCGCCAACGGTTCGACCGTGTTCCTCTACGAGGGCGCGCCCAACCAGCCCGAGCCCGATCGTTTCTGGCAAATGATTGATCGTCATGCCATTACCATCCTTTACACCGCCCCGACCGCGATCCGCTCTTTTATGCGCTGGGGTGACAACTACGTGCTGCGCCACCGTCTCGACTCGCTGCGACTGCTCGGCTCGGTTGGAGAGCCGATCAGCCCCGAGGCCTGGCGCTGGTACCACCACATGATCGGCAAGGATCGCTGCCCGATCGTGGATACCTGGTGGCAGACCGAAACCGGCTCTATCCTGATCGCCACGCTGCCCGGCGCCGCTCCGCTCAAGCCAGGCGCGGCCGGCCTGCCGTTTTTCGGCGTGGCGGCGAAGATCGTCGACGAACAGGGCAAGGAAGTGCCCCGTGGCACCGACGGCAAAATGGTCATCACCAAGCCCTGGCCCTCGATGCTACGCACCCTCTGGAACGACGATGCGCGTTACCAATCGGCCTACTTTGGCGATTTCCCCGGTGTTTACTTCACCGGTGACGGCGCCAAGCAGGACAAGGACGGGTATTTCTGGATCTCCGGTCGCGTTGACGACGTGCTCAACATCTCCGGTCACCGCATCGGCACCGCCGAGGTGGAAGCCGCTTTGGCTTCGCATCCCTCGGTGGCTGAATCGGCTGCCGTGGGCCGTCCCGACAGCCTCAAGGGCCAAGCCCTGGTGGTATTCGTGTCGCTCAAGACCGGCGTCGCCACCAGCGATGCCCTCAAAGAAGACCTGCGCTCGCACATCGGCCGCGAAATCGGTTCGTTCGCCAAGCCCGACTCGGTGCGGATCGCCGCCGGCCTGCCGAAGACCCGTTCGGGCAAAATCATGCGCCGCATCCTTAAGGAAATCGCCGCCGGTCGCGAAGTGAAGGGTGACACCTCGACGCTGGAGGATTTCTCGGTGATCGCCGCCCTGCAAAAGGAGGATTGATTCGCCCCGCCCTGCGGGCGCTTGGCCCGCAGGCGATGACTTACACCCAGACCGGGAGCCCCAAAGGCTCCCGGTCTTTTTTTTGGGGTTAAACGGGGACCTGCCGAGACCACCTTGAGCTCACGCTCAAGGCCACCACCGGGTTCGGCCCCTGAGCGTCCCCGTGGCCTTGAGCGTGAGCTGCTCAGGGTGGCACTGCGGCCAGGAGCCGAGGCGTGGGCAGGGGGGGGGGGACTGGCGGGGATTTCCCCTGCAAAACCGCTCCCGGTTGCAAACAGGATACGCAGAATTCCTCGCGCCCCTGCCGAGCTTTTTCTTGGCAGGCGCGGCGGTTCGTGGGTAACTCCGCTTTTTCCCGCCATGCTCACTTGCCGCAAAACTTACGCCGACATCCCTTTTGCCCACCGGCAGCACCGGCATGACGGGCACTGCGCGCTCATCCACGGACACAACTGGGCCTTCACCCTCACCTTCGGCTGCTCCGCCACCGATGCCAACGGCTTCGTGGTCGATTTCGGCAAACTCAAGTTCCTGCGCGAGTGGATCAACACCCACCTTGACCACGCCTGCGTCTTCAACGCCGACGATCCCCTGCGTGCAACCCTGCTCGCCGCCGCTCCCGACGCCTGGAAAAGCTACGTGGTGGAAAGCTGCTCCTGCGAAGGGCTCGCCCGCCACCTGCACGGGGTTTTCGACGCTCTGGTGCGCGAGCACACCGGCGGCCGGGCCTTCGTGCTCGCCGTCGAAGTGATCGAGGACTCCAAGAACTCCGCCACTTGGGACGTGCGTTCTTAGGCGTTTGGCTTCCCCTCGCGGGTGCCGAAAATCGACCGCCACCGCGGGTCCGTTGACGCCCGGCTTGTTTTCGGCACAGTCGGCCCCATGAGTGATTTCGTTTCCGGTCCGGCGGTGAGTGAAGCCAAGAAAACCCTCGACCGGCTCCGCGCCTCGATGCGCCAAACCATCAAGGGCAAGGACGAGGTGATTGACCAAGTCCTTATCTGCCTGGCTGCCGCCGGCCACCCGCTGATCGAGGACCTGCCCGGCGTGGGCAAAACCACCCTGGCCTATTCGCTCGCCCGCTCGATGGACTGCGCCTTTTCCCGCATCCAATTCACCAGCGACCTGCTTCCCTCCGACGTGACCGGCGTGTCCATTTACGACGAATTGGAACGGCGCTTTATTTTCAAAAAAGGCCCGGTTTTCGCCAACGTGGTTTTGGCCGACGAGATCAACCGAGCCACCCCCAAGACCCAATCGGCCCTGCTCGAAGTCATGGACCGGGCCAAGGTGACCATCGACGGCGAACCCCATGACGTGGGCGCGCCGTTTATGGTTTTCGCCACCCAAAACCCAGTGGACTACGAGGGCACGTTCCCGCTGCCCGAAAGCCAAATGGACCGCTTCCTCATGCGCCTGCACATGGGTTACCCCAAGGCCGCCGACGAACTCGACATCCTGCGAGCGGCGCGGAATTCCTACGATGCCATCACCCTCAACGCCGTGGCCACACGCGAGCAGGTCCTGCACGTGCAGCGCATCTGCCAGGAGGTGTTCATCGAGGAATCGGTGCTCGGCTACATCATTCAAATCATCGGGGCGACCCGCACCGAGTCCGAGTTTGGGGCCGGTATTTCGGTTCGCGGTAGCTTGGCGCTCAAGCACGCCGCCCAGGCCCGGGCGCTTCTGTTAGGCCGTGATTTTGTGATTCCCGAAGACGTGCAGGAGTTAGTCGTTCCGGTGTTGGCCCACCGGCTTTCCCTGCTGCGCCAGAGCTCCGATCCGATGGAAGAGCGCCGGTCGATCACCGCCTCGTTGCGCCGGATCGTGGGCAACCTCCCCGCCCCGCTCTAAGCCGCCCGCCTTCCCTGCTCTGCCCCGCCACATGTCGTTAATCGCGCGCCACGCCGATTCCTTGCAAGCGCCTTCACCGGCCGCGCTGGGGGGCACGGTGGCGGATGGCGCCAGCGAGTGGCAGAATAGCGGCGTCAAACCGGGCCGCCTGCGGGCCAAACGCTGGCGCGGAATCCTCTGGGGGTTGGTGTATCCGTATCGAGGTAACCGGCTGCTGCTCACCGTTCCGGGCTGCGTGGTGATCGCGGTGGCGATTGCCATCGGTGCAGCCGCCTACAACACCTCGAACAACATCCTCTTTATTGCGCTCTCGCTGCTGCTGGCCTGCCTGATTTTCAGCGGCATCCTGTCGTGGTGTAACCTGCGCCTCCTCGCCTGGCGCTTGGCCGTGTTAGCTCCGGTGCGCGCCGGACAGGAACACCCAGCGGCGATCGAATTGCGCAACAACAAGAGTCTCCTGCCCAGTTACGGCGTGTGGTTCGAGGTCGTCACCCAAGCCGAAAAAAAGCCAGTGCGCCTGCCGCTGCGTGTGCGCCTCGATCCGCAGTCCGTAACTACCCTGGACTGGACGTTGCCACCGGCCCAACGCGGGCAGCTGGTGGTGGAGATCCGCTCGGCAGCCTCGTTATTCCCCTTCGGCTTCCTCAAAAAAATCATTGGCAGCCAGCTCCGGCGCGAGCTGCTGGTGTGGCCGGCCCCGGTGGCGTACCAGCGCTTTGCGGCGACGGCGTGGAGCCAGCCCGGACAGGCCGAGCGGTCCCGCCGAGCGGGCTTGAGCGGGGATCTGCTGGCCTTACGCGGCTATGTGCAGGGAGATCCCCAACGCCAGGTACACTGGAAGGCCAGCGCGCGATTGGGCCGGTTGATGGTGCGGCAACACGCCGCAGAAACCCAAGCCGGCTACACCGTGTGGGTGCGCACCGCGCAGGCCGATTGGCCGCGGCCCGAGCAGTTCGAACTCATGTGCAGCTTGGCGGCCACGCTGGCCGAGGATTTTTTCCGGGCCGGCCGGCTGGTCGCAGTCGCGATCGATGATGAACAACCGCTACCGGTGCGCCGCCGCCACGACCTCGACCGATTCCTTGACCGTCTCGCATTGCTGAGTCCCTCCGCAGCGACCCACTCCAGCCACGGCACGATGCCGGCGTCGCGCCGAACCAATCTGCTGCGCCTCACGCCCGACGGGGCTCGGGGCGTGGCGGCTTATCTCGATGAAACCAAAGCGGCCACAGCTTAACCTCACCGAGCTCCACCAGCTCAAATGGCTACTGGGCGGCGCGCTGGCGGTTCTTGCCTCTTGGAGTGTGCTCTACCTCGAGGTGGAGGCGTGGGTGTTACTCGGGTTGATCACTCTCACCGTGCCGGTGGTGCTGCGCTGGCCGCTGCTCACCTTGCACATCCCCCTCTGGGTGCACCGGCTGGCCTTTCCGCTCTTCGTCACGCTTTTCGCCGCCGACTATTACCTGGGCAAGGAAACCATGCCCGCACTTATCCGGCTGGCCCTGATGCTGGTTTTTTATCGGGCGGTGACTGCGCGCCGGCGCCGCGATGATTTGCAGCTCATCGTCCTAGGATTGTTTCTGGTCGTGGTGGCCGGGGTGCTTTCGGTGTCGCTCGCCTTTGCCTTTCAAATCGTGGCATTCACCGGCTGCACCCTGGCACTGCTGCTGGTGATTAACCTGGTCGACGCCGCCGAGGCCGGGCAGGCGGTGAAACCTGCTACGTTGGCCGCGCCCCCGGCCTGGATGCACCTTAACTGGGGACGGCTGGCGCGCCGATTACGCGAGGCCACCGACTGGCGGGTGGCCTCGCTCGGGGCGGGCTTGTTCGGCGGAGTCGTCGGACTTTCCGCGCTGCTGTTCTTTTCCCTGCCGCGCTTCGAGTTCACCAACAACCTGTTTCTCGATAACCTGATCTCCCAAAAATCAAAAACCGGCTTCAGTGAAGCCGTACGCTTTGGCGACGTCACTGACATCCGGCAGGACACCAGCGTGGCGCTGAGCGTGGATGTCTCGGATCCGCGCCAAATCCCTGCCAACGGCTACTGGCGAATGCTGGTGCTCGATGAGTATTCACAGGGCCAGTTCAGCGTGTCCGCAGAACTCAAGCGGCAGATGCGCGACCAGCGCCAGCCCGCGCAGCAGATCAGCGGCGGGGCTCGGCCGCGTTTCGGCGAGGCGGTGTGGACCTTTTATCTAGAGGCGGGCACCTCGCGCTACCTGCCGCTGCTGGGCGATTTCAGCCAACTGCAGTTCAATGACGGGCCGCAGGACTACGCGATCAACGATGCGCTGCGGGTGCTCCGCTTGCAGAAAACGCCCGCCAAGATGTTCGCCTATCGGGTGGAGGGAATGCGCTTTGAAACCGGCTTGGGCTCCCCCGAAGTATCCCCGCCGCGCGATGCGGTTGCAGTGGCGGCCAACGGCGCGAGCGATGCGGCGGGCGATGCGGCAGGCGGCAAAACCGCGAGCCTTACCCGCCCCTCGTTTCTGGAGCTAAAACTGGAGCCAGCCGATCGCGACCGGGTCGACGCCTGGGCGCGCGCTCTCCAGGCACCGCGTGACGACGCGGCGGCCTTCGCCCGGCAAGCCACCGATTGGCTGGCGCGGGCGCATAGTTATTCGCTCCAAGTGACGCTCGCCGAGGGCAAGGACGACCCACTGGTCCGCTGGATGGCATCGAACTCGCCGGGGCACTGCGAGTTGTTCGCCGGGGCCTTTACGCTGCTGGCGCGTTCGGCGGGTTATCCCTCGCGGCTGGTCACGGGGTTTCGCGGCGGCAGTTGGAATCCCACCAGCGGCAACCTCACGATCCGCAATTCCGACGCGCATGCCTGGGGCGAAATCTTCTCGCGGCAGACCCAGACGTGGCTGCGCGTCGACCCCACGCCAGGAATGGCCGAGCTGAACCGGAATGACCGTACGGAAAAGCCCGAGGCCCTCCTCGCCCGCATCAGCGACCGGAGCTGGTCGGCGAAACTCGATGGCCTGCGCATGTTCTGGTACCGGCGCATTGTCGATTTCGACCAGAAATCGCAAACCGAGCTGGCGCGCGGGGCCAAGGTGGCGATCGAGAGCCGTGCCAAGCAGCTCAAGCTGTCGCTCAATCGCGTGATCAAGGAGGTCGGCGAGTGGTTGCAACAACCCTGGGATATCCGCCGTCTGGTTACCTGCGCGGGGCTGCTGGCGGGCGGGGTCGCGGCCGGCTTGGGCTGGCAGTATTTCGCCCGCGAGCTCTGGCGGCGCTGGCGCACCGGCGCAGCTCGTTCGGGGATGGATCCGGTAAGGCGTGAAGCCGGCCACTGGTTGCGCAAGCTTGACGCGGCCCAACCTCGCGGAGTTGCGGTTTTCGATACCCTGCAGGTGCGGGCCGAGCTGGAACGGCTGCGCTACGGACCCAAGCACGGCTGGCCGGAGGCGCGGGCGGTGTTTCGCCGGGCTAGATCATTTCACGTTAAACTGTAGCCGCTTAAAGTAGCGCAGACTTCCAGTCTGCTCCGAATGAGAAAGCAGGCTGGAAGCCTGCGCTACTTCGGGCCCAGCTGCCTCAGCGGACGTTGGCGCTGGACAGAGTCGCGGCTGAAGGCGACGGGGTGACTTGCACGCCGACCACCCGAGGGGCGGAATGGACGGTAGTCACGCGAGCCGCCACCCAGGCTTTGCCCGCCGGCAGCAGCTCGCGGCCGTAGAGCTCGTTAAGGATAATCCGCGCCATCATGTACCAGGCGCCCAGCGCGCAAGCGATGAGCACATAGGCCGCCACCTTATTCAAAACAGGGAAACCGAAGTGGCCGATGTCGAGCAGGACAAACCCGGCGAGGAGCAACGAGAAGGTCGTCGCCATTGCGCCATGGATACGCAGCGCGCCGACCCACAGGATCGCCGTGAACAGCGTCCAGGCCACGAGGAACCAGCCCACATCGGTGGTCGACGCTTTGAGAAAGCCAAACTGCCCGGCGATGAGCATCGCGCAGAGCGAAATCCAGAACGCTCCGTAACTGGTAAAAGCGCAGTAGCCAAAATTGTTACCCGTTTTCATCTCCTGCAGACCGGCGATCAACTGCGCCAGCCCCCCAAAAAAAAGGCCCAGCCAGATCACCGGGCCGAGCCCGACTAACTCCAGCGTATGGAGCTGCAGGATCAGCGTGGTCAGGCCGAAGCCAGCCAGGCCGACGACGGCGGGATTGCACAACTTGGGAGCGGTCGAAGCAGAGGAGTTCATGGTAGGAATTGAGCGCGTTGATCTCAATGCGCGCCTCCGCAGCCTGTCCAGCGCCCGTCCACCCCCGGCGGCGCAATGAGCGGCTACTAATTCGCCGAATAAGCAATCGTCCACGCCCCGCGCCCCAGCGCCGCCTCAGTCGGCCCGGCCGCGCCCGGCCTTGATGTCGGCGCGGTGGCGCTTGCCGGCCACCGAGATGGCCTTTTGCCGCTTGCTGCGCTTGCGCTGGGTGCGGCGAGTTTTGGCAACAGCCTGTTGGCGGGCCAGTTCGGCCGTACGCAGGAGCGTTTCCAGCTTCGCGCACAGCTCCGTCCAGGCGGTTTCCCGATTGGCCGCCTGGGAGCGCTCGCGCTGGCAGCGCACCTCGACGCCGGTGGGCCGGTGTTTCACGCACACCGTCGAGCTCGTCTTGTTGATTTTCTGCCCGCCCGGCCCTGAACCTCGTACAAAGCGCTCCTCCACGTCGGCTGCCAATACCCCGAGGGCGTCCAAGCGCTGTTGAATTTGAGTTGGTAAATCCACGTCGGGTCCGTTTTCTCCATGAAACATTTTTTCCGCAAGCAAGTCCCACGACTCCGCTTAACGCCCCCCCACCTCTCGCCTCCTCCATGATTACTGGTCCCACTTGGTCCCAAAAACTCCGCGACGAAATCGGCAAAGCCGTGATCGGCCAAGACGCCGTCGTCGAACGCCTGCTGGTCGCCCTGCTCGCCAACGGCCACGTATTGCTCGAAGGCATGCCCGGCCTGGCCAAGACCTTGTTGATCAAATCTCTCGGCACCGCCCTCGGCGTCCAGTTTGAGCGCGTCCAATTCACTCCCGATTTGCTGCCGAGCGACGTGGTCGGCACGATGGTGTTTTCCCCCAAGGACGGCGGCTTCACCGCCCACCGCGGGCCGATCTTCGCCAACCTGGTGCTGGCCGACGAAATCAACCGCGCTCCCGCCAAGGTTCAATCCGCCCTGCTCGAAGCCATGCAAGAGCGGCAAGTCACCATCGGTGGGCAAACCCACCCCTTGCCCCGGCCGTTCTTCGTCATGGCCACGCAAAACCCGGTCGAGCAGGAAGGCACCTACCCGTTGCCCGAGGCGCAGACGGACCGCTTTTTATTTAAACTGCTCGTCGATTACCCGTCGCTGGATGAGGAAGCGACGATGATGCAGCGCTGGGGCCAGGTCACCCGCCAACCGGCCCTGAACGCAGTGGCCAACGGCGAAGAGCTGCTCGAACTGCGCGGTGAGGTTGATAAAGTTCACCTCTCGCCCGCCATCCAAGCGTACATCCTTGCGCTGGTGCGTGCCACCCGCGACCTGGCCGCGCCGCCGGCCGGAGCGAAGCGTTACCTGAGTTTTGGTGCTTCGCCGCGCGCTTCGCTCGCGCTCTACCAAGCGGCCCGCGCCTTGGCGTGGTTGCGCGGTCTCGACTACGTTTCCCCCGGCCTGGTGCAGGAAATCGCCCCCGACGTGCTCCGTCACCGCGTGGGCCTGACCTACGAAGCCGAGGCCGAGGAAATCACCACCGACCACCTCATCGCCGAGGTGATCCGCAAAACCCCGGTGCCCACCGCCTGAGCGCCGCCTCTTTCTCGTTCCGCTTAATCGTTCTCTTTCTCCTCCGGATTTCCGGACTGGATAACGATTAAGATAAAGAGGAACGAGAAAGACTTATAAAACCCCGTGTCCGCTTCGCTTCCGCTTAACTCTGGCTCGCCCTCCTCTCCGCTTGCGCTGCTGCGCCGGTTGGAGTGGCGCGTGCGTCACGCCGTGGAAAACGTGCTCAGTGGCGAGTACCGCTCGGCGTTCCGCGGGCGCGGCATGGAGTTCGACCAGGTGGTCAAATACGAGTTCGGCGACGACGTGCGCGACATCGACTGGAACGTCACCGCCCGCCTCGGCGAACCGTACCGCAAGAAATTCGTCGAGGAGCGCGAGGTCACGGTGATGATCGTCTTCGAGGACACCCCCAGCCTCCAATTCGGCTCCGGCGCGCAGTCCAAGCGCGAGGCGCTGCTGGAACTGGCCGGGCTGGTCATGCTGCTGGGGGCGGTCAATCGTGACCGGGTTGGATTCCTTCACGCCAAGCCCGACGGCTATACCCTGCGCGAACCGGTGCGCGGTCGCGGACCGATTCTCCACGCCGCCGCCTCGCTGCTCGGAGCGGCAGCGCCAGCGCTGCAATCTCAAATCTCAGATCTCAAATCTCAGATCTCAGATTCACCCTCTCAGATCTCAAATCTCAGATCTCAGATACCCTGGCGCCTGCTCGCCCGGGCCGCCCCGCGCCACAGCATTCTGATTTGGCTGGGGGATTTCGCGCCCCGCCCGACCCCGGACGGCTGGGCGGTCATGCGGAAGCGGTATCAACCGATGGGCTTTCGCGTCGACGATCCGTGGGAGCGCGAGTTGCCCACGGGCGAGGCTTTTGCCGCCTACGATCCGGTGAACGGGCGCCTGGTGACGCTGGAAAACTCCTCAGCCGAGCGCGCCGCCCATGCCCGCTGGCGCGAGGAACGCGACGCGGCTTGGCGCGAGCTTTTACCCGACTCCCTCACCCGGCTGGTGGTGGGCACCGAAGAGGACCGCCTTGAGGCACTGGTGCGCTTTTTCCATGCCCGTCAGGCCGGCACCCGCCGATGAATAACCTCATCCTCCAGTCCCCGTTTTGGCTGCTGGCCCTCCTGCTCATTCCCGCGGTGATCTGGCTGCGCGGTCGCCGGGCGGTGCCCGTGTTGCTCGTGCCATTTGCGGCCGCCTGGCACCGGCCGTCCCAACTCTCGCCGTCACGTTGGCCGGCGGGCCTGACCATTATTGGACTCGTCCTGCTGATCGTAGCGCTGGCCCGGCCCCAGAACGTCGAGGATAAACGCGAAATCCACAGCCAGGGTTACGACATCATGCTGGCCATCGACCTGTCGGGATCCATGCAGGCCGAGGACTACGAGAAAAAGGGCGAACGCATCAACCGTCTCCAGGCGATCAAGCCGGTCATCCAGGCCTTCATCGGCCAACGGCCCAACGACCGCATCGGCATCGTGGTATTTTCCGGCCGCGCCTACACGCTCGCCCCGCTGACCTTTGACCACGACTGGCTGGCCCGCCAAGTCGAGCGGCTCAAAATCGGCTTGATCGAGGACGGCACCGCGATTGGGGACGGACTTGGCCTCGCTCTGACCCGCCTCGAGCAAGCCACGCGCGCACAATCCGGCATGCGCAAGGGCGCCTTCGCCGTGTTGCTGACCGACGGTGCTAACAACCGCGGCGCCCTCAGCCCCATGCAGTCCGCCGCGGTGGCCAAGGGTCGCGGCATCCCGGTCTACACCATCGGCGCCGGCCGCGACGGTTTGGTCCCGTTTCCCGTCTTCGACCAAGCAGGCAACCGCGTCGGAACCACCCGCATGGCCTCCGACCTCGACCAAACCATGCTGGTCGAGATCGCTCAACTCACCGGCGGACAGGCGTACCGGGCCGACGATTCCAAAACCATCGAGTCCGCCTTCAAAGCCATCGACCGGGCCCAAAAAATCGAGTTTCAGGCCAAAAGTTTTCTGCTGACCACGGAGCTATTCACCTGGGTCGCGGTGCCCGGCTTGGGCTGCTTGTTACTCGCCGCGCTCGTCTCCGGCACCGCCGCTTGGCGCGCCACAACCCCCACCCCGCGTCCGCCGGTTTCCCCATGAGCTTCTACTGGCCCCACGCGTTCTGGTTGTTACTCATTCCTGCCGGCTTGCTCGCGCTCAGCCTGCGCCAGCGGCGCGCCGCCACGGCCAGCGCCCGCCCCAAAATCACTCAGGCGGAGGCCCGCCAATCTTCGCTTGTTCTGGGTCCAGCGACGTCGCGCTCGGGTGCGGGCCGCGCCCGCCTGCTGTTCACCTTCGGGCTGGTCGCGGCGATCGGGGCCGTCGCCCGGCCGCAATGGGGCCAGTTGGAGGAACCCGTCTTCGACCAGGCCCGCGAGATCATTATCGCCCTGGATTTGTCCCGCAGCATGTTGGCCGAAGATGTGAAGCCCTCCCGGCTGGAACGCGCCCGCCTGCTCATCACCAGCCTGCTCGAACGCCTCAAGGGCGAGCGCGTCGGCCTGGTGGTTTTTTCCGGCACCGCTTTTCTACAAAGCCCACTCAGCTCCGACTACGAGATTTTGCGCGAATTCCTGCCGGTGTTGAATCCCGATTACCTGCCCGAGGGCGGGACCAATTATGACGCGCTGCTTGAAACCACCCTCAGCGCCTTCGGGGCCTCCGGCGCCGCCGACCGCTTCCTCATCGTGCTCAGCGACGGCGAAGCCCAATCGACGACCTGGCAAAAACACGTCGATGAACTCAAAACCAAAGGCATCCGCGTGCTCTCCCTCGGAGTGGGCACCGACGACGGCGCGATGATCCCCGACGGGGCCGGCGCGTTTGTGAAAGATGAACGCGGCGCGGTGGTCATGTCCAAACTCACCCCGACGAGCTTGCGCGAACTGGCCGACAAAACCGAAGGCCGCTACATTGACGCGAGCTCGTGGGTCGACCTTGCGCAACTCATCCAGGGCACGGTTGAGCAGGGCAAACGCGGTGAGTTCAAAGAAAACACCCGCGTGCGCCTGGCCGAGCGCTACCAGTGGCCGTTGGGTGCCGCCCTCGTTTTGCTGCTGCTCAGCTTCTGGCGTGAATTCCCCGTGCGCCCCCGCCCGCGGGCGATCCAACTCGCCGCTTCTGCCGGCAAAGCCAGCGCGCTCGCGCTCGCTTTTTTGATCGCCCTGCTTGGAACGGCGACCTCCGTGCGTGCAGCCGAACCCGCCTCCCCGGGCGCGGCCACGGCCGCTCTAGCCGCGCCGGTGGCTCAACTGGTTACCCGCCTCGCCACCCTACCGCAGGCCGGCGCGACGGACTACGCTGAACTCGCCCAGACCACGCTCACCTTTGGCGAGCGCACCCAAGCGGCCCACCAGCCCGTGCCTGAAGGCGCGGTGCGCGACGCCCTCGCTGCGGTTGCTTCCGGTGCCGCCCTCGATTCCAAGGGCGCGGACTGGCCCGCCCTGCGCGAACAACTGGAAGCACTCCTCCCCAAAAGGGATCAGCCCAAGTCTGACTCCTCAAAGCCGGAGGAAAAAAAGCCCGAGCAAAACAAGAAGGACAAATCCGACCAAAAAGATAAGTCCGGCGAGAAGGGCGACTCCGCGCACTCACCTGAACAGGACAAAGACCAGAAATCCGATTCCTCGAAGCCTGATGACACAAAGTCGGACGAAAAAAAGTCCGACGACTCCAAGTCGGGTAAGGACGGCAAAGGTGAAAACTCCCCGCCGCCGGCTGATTCCAACAAAAAGCCCGACTCACCCGGCCAATCGGCCTTTGGCGACATGAAGGACGATCCGGCCAAACAGCCGCCCCCCAAAGACGCGGGTGGGGAAAAACCGCAGCCCGACCCGGCTCAGCCGCCGGCCGAGCAACCCCCGTCCGGCGAGATGCAGCAGGTCGGCGGCGCGCCCGAGCAAGCCTCCAGTGATCCGGCCCGCCAAGATCCCAACCTAACGGTCCCGCTGCAAAAACTCGACCAAGTGAAGCAGGGCGATTCCCCCGCCCGGCTCTTTCAACTCCTACAAGGCCCCGCCGCCGACCAACCGGCCAACAAGGGCAAAAACTGGTAAGCGCCCAGTTTAAACACTCCCCGCCCCGCCGTCTCACCTTCACCCCTGCCCACGTCACAATTCCGACTTTCGTGTCTTCCGTGTGTTTCGTGGTAAACCCGTTCCGCCTTTCCGTCCCGATGCTCCGCCGCCTCCTTTTCCTCTTCTCTCTGCTACTCGCCTTTGTCATCCACGCGAATTTGCACGCCCAAGCCGTGCATTGGGAACCCGGCGCGGGCACGCTGGCCTTCAATCAAACCAGCGAGCTGAGCCTGGTGTTCGAACAGTGCGAACCGTCCGACATGTTTAAATTACCGGTCGTACCCGGACTCACCTTTATCGGTCAGCCCACCCGCTCCACGTCCAGCTCCTACTCGGTGGTGAACTTCAAAGCCACCTCGCTCAAAACCATCACCTTGACCTACCGGGTTCGCCCCAACGAGCGCCGCACCGTCCAAATTCCCGCGTTCCAAATCGACACCGACAAGGGCAGGCAAACCGTGTCCGCCGCCACCTTTGACGTCAGCGATGCCACCGTCGGCCAATCCAACTTGTCCCTCGAGTCCATCGTCCAGACCCGGTTCACCCTGCCGGCCGGGTCGGTTTGGGCCGGAGAAGTTTTCCCGCTGAGTTACTCGCTGCACACCACCCGGCGCTATTTTTATCAGCTCGGCAACGACCCCGAATGGAACCCGGCCCCGCTCAGCGTGGAGGCGTGGAGTAAACCCGAGGGCACCGAATCGACGGTCAACAACGAGCAACGTATCACCGTTATCTACAAAACCCGCGCCTACGCCAAGACCGCCGGCACGGTGGCACTCAATCCGGCCAGCCAGTTGGTTAACCTCACCACCGGGGCCCAGTCCGGCTTCGGGCTGTTTGCGCGCCAGAGTCTGGATCAGTATGCCGTTACCAGCCAGCCAGCCAGCCTGACGGTGCGCGCCCTGCCCACCCCGTCGCCCGCTGGTTTCGCCGGCGCGGTCGGCAAGTTCACGCTCGACTCCAAAGTCGTCCCCGCCACCGCCAGTATCGGCGAACCCATCACGTGGACACTCACCTTTGAGGGCACCGGCAACTGGCCCGACCTCGGCGGTCTTCCCGCCCGCTCGGTGTCCAAGGATTTCCGTGTGGTTCAGCCCCAGGCCAAACGCACCAACAAAGAAAACGCACTCTTCGACGCCGCGATCACCGAGGACATCATCCTCATCCCCACGCGGGCCGGCAGCTACACCCTGGGGCCGGTCAAGGTGGTTATCTTCAACCCCAGCACGGGCGCCTATGAGACGCTGACCACCCCCGCAGTAACCGTACAAGTTGCGGGCGCGCCCACCGGTCCCAACGGACAACCGGCCACGCCGCCAGCGGTAACGGTAAACGGCACGGCTTCGCCCCCCGCCCTTACCGCGGTGGGAGTTGAACGTGCAGCCGCACCCGCCGCGCCCATCCCGCGCGATCCGCTCCCGCCGGACGGCCGCAGTTTTCAACCGCTGGCCCAATCCACTCTGCTGGGCGGACTGCTCGCCGCCGTCCTCCTGCCGCTGGGTGTCTGGCTCACTCTCGCGCGGCGCCGGGCCCAGCAAACCGATCCCGGCCGCCCCCTGCGCGAAGCCCACGCCCGGCTCGAATCGAATCTCAGATCTCAAATCTCAGATCTTAAATCCCAGATACCCGCCAGCGCGCTCCAGCACTGGCAACGCGACACCGCCATCCTCTGGAAACTAGACACGGCGGTGCCCACGCCCAAGCATTTCCCCGACGCCACCTGGTCGATCCTCTGGGCCGAGGCCGACCGCACGCTCTATGGCGCCGCCGAGCTGCCCACCGACTGGCCGCAACGCGCGCAACAAGCCCTCCTCGCCCGCCCCGCCCCAGCCTTCTCGTCTTGGCAGCTCTTCATTCCGCGCAACTTGCTCCCCCTGCTCCTGCTTGCCGCCGTTCTCCTGCCCGCGCCCACCAGTCTGGCCGCCGACGCCCGCGACGCCTACGCCAAGGGCGATTTCGCCACCGCCGAATCCACTTGGAGCGCCGAGCTCAAAGCCAGTCCGACCGACTGGGTGGCGCACCACAACCTCGCGCTCGTACTCTTGCAGCAAAACCGCGCCAGCGAAGCCGCCGGCCACTCCCTCGCCGCCTTCGTGCAACAGCCCTGTAACGCGTCGGTTAACTGGCACCTCGGCTACACCTGGAAAACCGCTGGCGTCACCCCGGCCGCGCTCGCGCCCTTCCTCGCCAACGCCCCGGCGGCCGCCCTGGCCCGCCTCGCCTCACCCACCGTCTGGCAAGCAGGACTGTTGGCCGCGACGTGGCTGACCGCGGTGGCCCTAGGGCTGGCTATTTACGGAGCCTTTAACCCCAGCCCCAAATCCTGGCGCCGCTGGCTCACCCGCAGCCTGTTCGCGGTTTCGCTCCTGCTGGCCGTGGCCGCAGGGGTCAGCCTGAAAACCTATGGTCCGCTCACCGACGCCCATGCGGTGGTGGTGGTGAAGGCAACCGTGCTGCGTTCCATCCCCACCGATTTGGACACTCCGCAAAAATCGACCTCGTTGGCGGTCGGCGTGGTGGCGTCAACCGACAAGGCCTTCCTTGGCTGGCGCCGACTGGTCTTTGAAGACGGCCAAACCGGCTGGGTTCGCGCCGAGACGCTCGTGCCCCTGTGGTAGCGATTAAATCAAAGGCTCATTTGCATTAGCCTTTGCGGAATCGAAACGACTCCGTCGTCCCGCTACGTTCCCGAGCCCGCGCCCAGCATCCGAGGCGCAGCGCTTTCGATCCGCGCCGCTTAAGGCTAGGTCTTGTTTTCGCCAAAAAACTTCCGCAACGTCTGCGCTCATGTTGAAAATTCTCACCTGGGGCGTCGGCCTCGCCCTGATCACCCTCACGGCCCAGGCCCAGCAATCCGTGGGCGTCGAACTGGCCAACCTGCGCGAAGACGTGCGGCTGCTCAGCCAAAAAGTCGGCTCGCTCACCCTCACCGTCGAAGACCTGCAGCGCGAGAACGCCACCCTGCGCAGCCAGACGGCCACTGCCTCCGCCCCAGCCTACGCCACCGTTGCCCAGCTCAACGAGGCCATCACTAACCTCGACCACGCCATCAAATCGGGCGATGCCGCCACCACCGCCAGCGCCGCCGCCCAGATCAAAAAACTCGGCGAGGCGACCAACGCCGCCCTCGACTCCCTCAACAAGGGCCAAACCCAGCGCGCCCCGGCCGCCGCCCCCGCAGCGACCAGCTTCAGCACCAACTACCCCTCCGAGGGCACTAGCTACACGGTCCAAAAGGGCGATACGCTCTCCAATATTGCCCGTAAAACCGGCGGTAAACTTTCCGATATCATCAACGCCAACAAAATCTCCGACTCCACCAAGGTGCGCGTCGGCGACACGCTCTTCATTCCCGGAGGCAAATAAAACCCATGTGCGCAGCTCCAAAATCTCGTCTCGGTCGTGGTCTCGGCGGTCTTATCGCCGCTGCCGCGCCGGCTAAACCTCCAGCACCGGCCCCAACTGCGGCCGTGCCGAGTTTCCCCGGCTTTGCCGAAATCGCCGTGAGTTTGATCGTGCCGAGCCCCTACCAGGCCCGCCGCGAAATCTCCCCCGCGCAGCTCTCCGAGCTGGCCGAAAGCATCCGCAGCGAGGGCCTGCTCCAGCCCATCGTGGTGCGCAAGGCTGGCGACAAATACGAGCTCATCGCCGGCGAACGCCGGTGGCGCGCGTTTCAGCTGCTCAAGATCAAGACCATCCCGGTGCGTCTGCACGAGGCGAGCAACGCCTCCTCGGCCGCCCTCGGCCTGATCGAAAACCTCCAGCGCGAGGGGCTTAACCCGCTCGAAGAAGCCTACGGTTACGCCAGCCTCATCCGCGACTTCGACCTCACCCAGGAAGCCGCCTCCGAGCGCGTGGGCAAGGGCCGCGCCTCCGTCGCCAACGCACTGCGCCTGCTTTCACTCGACGCCGAGCTGCAGGGTTATGTCGCCAAGGGCATCCTCTCGGTGGGCCACGCCAAGGTGCTGCTCGGCATCGAGGAGCCCGCGCAACGCGCCCTGATCGCCCGCCGCGTGATCGAAGAGGGCCTGAGCGTGCGCGCCACCGAAAAACTGGTGCAGGCTAAAAAAGCCGGCGCCCCCGCCCCGTCGGCCCAGGCCCCCGCCGTGCGTAAGCTCGCCGCCTCCGACGCTTCCGCGGTCGCCGGCATCGAGAAGCGACTGACCTCGCACCTCGGCGCGCGCGTCGCCCTGCAGCACACCCCCAAGAAGGGCAAAATCGTCATCGCCTACGCCGGCAACGACGACCTGCAGCGCATTCTCGAAAAGCTCGGGATCGAAGCCTAATCGATGTCCACACCGACGGATGCCTCGGCCCTGGATAACCTCCAGAGGCACTCCCGTCGGTGGCTCGGCGAGCGTTTCCCGCTGCGCGAGGAGTTGGCGCGGTACAGCTGGGCGAAGTTAAAAGCGGACTGTGCCGCCGGCGCGACCGTCTCGCTGGTCTCCATCCCGCAGGCCATCGGCTTTGCCCTAATCGCCGGACTGCCGCCGCTGATGGTGATTATGGCCGCAGTGGTCGGCGGGTTTGTGTGCGCGCTGTTTAGCTCCTCGCACCACATGGTTTTTGGGCCGACGAACTCGGTCAGTATTATTCTGGCCGCTACGCTTCACGCGCTTAGCGGGGGAGCGCTCAGCGCGGCCGAATTGGCCCTGATCCTCGCGCTGCTGATTGGTGTTTTCCAGTGCATCGCCGGGTTGTCGCAGATGGGTAAACTCACGCAGTTTATTTCCCGCTCGGTGATCATCGGCTACGGGACGGCGATCGGGCTGCTCCTGATGGCCGGGCAAGTGCCACACTTGCTCGGTACGGCCGTGGCCCACGGCAGTACCCTCGACTCACTCCTGGCGGCGGCCCAGCACCTCACCCAGCTCAATTTCAATCCTTACCCGCTGTGCATGGGCGCGGTGACCTTGCTCATTTTCTGGGCGCTGGAACGGTTCTGGCCGCGACTACCCGTGGAGTTGATCGGCTTGGTCGCCCTCGCGCTCATCACCGAGCATTTTAATTTAACCGAACTGGGAATCCGTACGATTGGCGACGAAGGGGCGCTGACGGCCGCCCTGCCCTCGTTTATCGGCATCCCGCTGGGGCAATCGGACTGGTCGGTGGTCCCCCCACTGCTGGGCGCCGCGCTGGCTATCGCCATCCTCGGTATGCTCGAGGCGATTTCCATTTCCAAAACCATGGCCTCGCAGTCAGGCCAACGCCTCGATGCCAATCAGGAGTTGGTCGCAATGGGCTCGGCCAACATCGCCAACAGTTTTTTTGGCGCCATGCCCGGCTCAGCCTCCTTCGCCCGCTCCGCGACCAACCTGCAAAGCGGCGCGAAGACTCAGGTCTCCGCTTTGCTCAGCAGCCTGATGGTGCTGGGCGCGCTTTTTTTCGTCGCCCCGCTGATCAACTTTATTCCGGTGGCCAGCCTGGCCGCGCACCTGATCCGCATCGGCCTAAAAATGATCAACCGAGAGCACATCCGCATTTCCTGGCGCTCGACGCGCTCCGATGCCGTCGTCTTCGCGGTGACACTTTGCTCGGCGTTTTTCCTCAATTTAGACACCGCCATTTACGTGGGTGTGGGGGTGTCGCTGGCGCTGTTTCTACGCAAGGCCAGCGCGCCTGCTCTGGTGGAATACGGCTTCAATGACCAGGGGCAACTCGCCGAACTCAATGGGGGCAACCAGCGCAGCAACGCCGCAATTTCGATTGTGCACGTCGAGGGTGAACTATTCTTCGGCGCCGCCGATTTGTTTCAGGAACAGGTCCGGCTGCTGGCCGACAACGACGGGCTCATCGTGGTGATCCTGCGCATGAAAAACGCCCGCCACCTCGACGCCACGGCGGTGATGTCGCTGCTGCAACTGCATGAGTACCTGCGCAAGACAGGGCGCCATCTGCTCATCAGCGGGATCAATCCCGACGTCGAGCTGGTGCTGAGGAAAAGCGGCGCCCTCAAAACGGTGGGCGCGGAAAACATTTTCCCTGCGGAGGCCAATCTGACGATGAGCACCAAACGCGCGCTGCTGCGGGCCTCGCAACTGCTCCAGCAAACCGGCTCGGTGCCGAAGAGCGGGGTGCGTATTTTTTATGATCGCAACCGCGACAATGCCGCCGGGGCAGACACCGCCAGCCCGATCGCCAAAGGCGACCACGACAAACCGGGCGACTATCAGATTTAGGACCTGCTGATCGAGTCAGTCGGCGGGATTTCCTGCCTTCCGACGATTGACAAGCCCCCTGTGCTGCGGCTCTCTGACCGTTTCTATCATGGTAAACATCCTTATCTGGCTTTTCACGGCGGTCCTCATTCTCGTCTCCGTGTTCCTGGTTCTCGTGGTGCTGGCTCAAAAGGCTAAGACCGATGGCGGTATGGGCGCTGCCCTCGGCGGCGGAGCCACCGAAGCGGCTTTTGGCGCCGACACCGGCAACGTCCTGACCAAGCTGACCATCAACGCCGCCATCCTCTTCTTTGTACTCACCTTCGGGCTCTACTTGGCCAACATTTACGCCGCCAAGCACAAGACGTCCTCCGAGGGTCAGCTGCCGACGATCACCGCCCCGGCGGCCCCCGCGCCAGCCTCCGCCCCGGCCGCGCCCAGCGTGGTCTTGCCGACTTCCGTTCCGGCCGAGGCAGCCAAAAACTGATTCCCGTGGATCTCGCGTCCCTGTGGACGAGTTCTTCAAGGCAGGCGAGCTGGCTCGCCTGCCTTGTTGTTTTTAGCGGCCTGACGCCCCTCCAAACCTGGGGCCAGTCCAAGCATTACCGCCCGCCCGCCCGCTACGTCCAGTTCGGTCAGCCCGATCAGGCTGAGGGGCGTAAAATCCTCGAAACCTTCCGCCAGCAGGGGATCGCCGGGGATTATTACCTGGAGTTTGAACTGCGCGTCATGCCCCGTCGCGGTGATACCCGCGTGGTCAGCGGAGGCCGCTTTTGGGGCGGGCGCAACGAGATCGGCCCGGTTTCCCGCGTGGAGTTACCCGCCGTCGAGGGTGCTTCCGCCCGCCGCCTGCTGGTGCAAAACGGCCCCACCAGCTCGGTCTGGATCGCCGGCGCCACTGCCACCGCCGCCCTGCCCGGCGCCCTGGATCCGTCGGCCTTGTTTACCCGTCTGGCCGGCACTGACCTGACCGCCTTCGATCTGCAGATGCCGTTTCTGTACTGGAACGATTTTATCTTCGAGGGCGTCGCCCCGGTGCGCGGTCGTCCCGCCCACGTGTTCTTGGTTTATCCACCCGCCGACATCGTGGCACTCAAGCCCGAACTTTCCGGCGTACGCATCTTTTTGGATACGCAATTCGGCGCCCTGGTCCAGGCCCAGCAAATCGGCAGCGAGGAACGCGTGCTGAAATCAACCACCGTTCTCGACCTCAAAAAAGTCGACGACCAGTGGATGGTGAAAACCATCGACCTGCGCGACGAAACCACGCGCAACAAAACCCAGTTTATCGTCACCGGCGCCGCCCTCGGCCTGGACTTCTCTGGGGCCCTCTTTGATGCCGCCGCCTTGGGCAGCACCGTGACACCACCGCCGCCCGAGCGCATTCACCGAATCGCCCCATGAGCCCACTTCCCTCGTTTCCCTCTGCCCCCTTGCCCGAAATCAAGGCGGTCATTTTCGACCTCGATGGCACGCTGGTCGACTCGATGCCACTGGTCCTGCAGGCCTTCGCCCACGCGCTCGCCCCGTTCCGTCCGGACTTGGACACCCACGGGATTTTTCAGCGCTTGGGTGGCCCACCCAAACGCACCTTTTTGGAGCTGATCGGCGATGAGGCCAAAGCCGAGGAAGCGATGCGCCGGCTCGAAGCCTTTGGCTTTGAGAACGGGGATTTGGTGAAGCCCTTCGCCGGCATGCGCCCCCTGCTGGAGGCGCTACGCGGCAACGGGCTGCAACTGGCGATTTGGACCGGTCGCGACCGCCAGACGACCGAGGCAATCGTGGCCGCTCACGAACTGGCCGGCTTGTTCGCCACGGTGGTCTGCGGCGACGATCTGCCGACGCACAAACCCCACCCGGGCGGCCTGATCGAAATCCTCGCTCGGCTCGGGTTGCAATCCCACCAGGCGCTCTATTCCGGGGACGCCGATGCTGACGTACTCGGTGGGGCCGAGGCGGGGGTGCGCACGGTGCTGATCAGCCACGGCCGCGAAGTCGAAGTCGCCATTAATGAGCGGGCCTGGCAGGTGGTGGAAACACCCCCGCAAGCCTATGCGCTCATCGCCGCGACGCTGGGCCTGGCTGCGAGCGGGCAGGCTTGAGGGAATCGTTTAATCCTTGGCCGGGGACGGCCAACCCTACACCCCGGCCGGTGGGTTTCTCCGCCTGTCGAGTTAGCCGTCCCCGGCCAAGATTCCTCTGGACCCCGCCCGCCAAAAGCAGGCCCTCACCCCATGGCCATACTCCGGAGGGGTACAGATTTTCCTACGGAAGGATTTGTCAAAGTCGGTTCGGTGGCTACTGGTAGGCCCCTTTCGCCGCGCCCAGACGCCGTCTGTCGCCCTACACCATGCCCACTTCCCGCTCTCTTACCTACCGACCAGCACTCGCTTGGTTCGCCGCGCTCAGCGCCCTTTGGGTGTTCGGGGTGGTCACGCTCGGAGCGTTCACCACCAGTATCCATGCCGGCATGGCGTTCCCCGACTGGCCGTTGTCAAACGGCTCGATCAACCCCGAGGGGTGGCTGACCGAGGTCGACAAGTTTGCGGAGCATTCCCACCGCTTGTTCGGCATTGTGATGGGTATGCTGGCCATCGGGCTGGTTGTCGGGCTGCACCGTTACGAGGCGCGCGCCTGGCTGCGTAATTTGGGTTGGGGCTCGCTCGCCATCGTAGTGTTTCAGGGCGTGCTCGGCGGAACCCGCGTGCTCCAGGATTCAATCCACGTTCCCGGTTTTTCACTCACGCTGGGCGAGATGCTGCGCATTCCCCACGGGATTTTGGCGCAGGTTTACGTCTGCACCCTGTTTGCCATCGCCGCCTCGCTCTCGCGGCCGTGGGTTGATGGCCGCCCGGGCCGCAGTGATGCGACCGGTGCCGCTCCCGAGGCCACCGGCGGTTTACGGCGCCTGGCGCTGGCTGCCACCGGTTTGATTTTTGTCCAGCTGGTGATTGCCGCCCTCATGCGGCATAACAACGCCGGTCTGGCGATCCCGACCTTTCCCCTCACCCCCGAGGGCGGGTTGGTGCCCGCCCACTGGGATTTCCGGGTCGCGATCCATTTTGCCCACCGGGTCATGGCTCTGGTGCTCACCGGGGTGCTGGGCGCACTGGTCTTTACCCTCTGGCGCGCCCCCCGCTCCAGCGAGGGGTTCAAACTTGCCGCCGGACTGATCGCCGGACTTCTTTTTGTGCAAATCCTGCTGGGCGCGATCACGGTTTGGACGACCCGTGATCCCTACGCCGCCACCGCCCATGTGATCGTTGGCGCCGTCCTGTTGGCAGCCGTGTTCACTTTGACCTGGTGGCTGCACCGGGGCGCCGACCTCCGCACGCAATCCACTCCGCTCGCCGCATGACCACCACTGACGCAACCCCCGGGGCCAGCACACCCGCGCCGGCCCGCTTCGGCGATTATCTGGAGTTAACCAAGCCGCGCCTGAGCCTGCTCTCGGTGATCACCACCCTGGTGGGCTACGCGGCCGCCCGCCCCGGCTGGCACCCCGGCGAATTCACCGCCCTGGTCATCGGCACCTGCGCGTGCGCCGGCGGAGTGGCCGCGCTCAATCAATGGATGGAAAGCGACACCGACGCGGTCATGCCGCGCACGGCGGATCGGCCGATTCCCGCCGGCAAGATCGCGACGGGCTCGGCCTTTGTGGTCGGCACCGGTCTGTGCGCGGGTGGACTGGGCGTGTTGTTCACCTACATGCACGGCGGGGCGGCTTTTTTTGCGCTGCTGACGATTATTTCCTACCTCGCAATCTACACCCCGGCGAAACGCTGGTCGCATTGGTCCACTGAGATTGGCGCGGTGGCGGGGGCCTTCCCGCCCTTGATTGGCTGGGCCGCGGCAACTGGCGGAGTTACAGCCTTGGGCTGGATCCTGTTCGCGGTGCTGTTTTTCTGGCAAATCCCGCACTTCATGGCGGTGGCCTGGACCTACCGTAAGGACTACGGCGCGGTTAACTTCCCCATGCTGCCGGTGCGTGACAGCGAAGGCGGCAAGGTTGCCCGCTGGTCGTTCATCAACGCCGTGGCCTTGATTCTCGTTTGCTTGCTGCCGCAAGCCCTCGGCTTGGCCAGCACGTATTACACGGTGGTTACCGCCCTGCTCGGTGTTTGGTTCCTCACCCGCGCGGCGGCGTTTCTGCGCAAAACCAACCGCGATCAAAACGCCCGCCGCTTGTTTTTCACCACCATCGGCTGGCTGCCCTTGCAGCTGGGCGCACTGGTGGCCGACCGGTTCATTTTTTGACGGCCACTTAAGGCCACCCGAAAGACTATTTACCTAATGACCATCAACGACATCCCGGCGCTCAATGCTGGGCTCAACGCCCTCGCCACCGTGCTGATCACCGCCGGCTTCATCTGCATCAAGACCAGGCGCAAACTCGCCCACCGTGCTTGTATGCTGGCGGCCGGGGTGGTCTCAGCGGTTTTCCTCGTCGGCTACCTCGGCCACAAAATCCTCAAGGGCCTGGCGGCCGGCCCCGGCGGGGCTGTCCACACCCAGTTCGGCGGGGAAGGGGCGATTCGCACGATTTATTACGTCATGCTGATCAGCCATATTTTCCTCGCAATCGGCATCGCCTACTTGGTCCCCAAGACCTTCGCCCTCGCCCTGAAAGGCGATTTCGAGCGCCACCGCCGGTGGGCCCGGGTGGTGTTCCCCATCTGGTACTACGTGAGTGTCACCGGAGTGCTCGTCTATTTCTTCCTCTACCAGTGGTGGCCCGCCACCCCTTAAATCGCGCCCCTTCAGCGATGCTACACCGGCCGCATCGATTGCTAATGGTGTCCAGCATGCGCGTTTATGGCTTGAAATGCCTCCGCGCTTGCCGACGCTGATTCGAAATATCGACTTTTTTTCCACCCGTTTGACCCGCCCGTCCTCACGACTTTTTTTCGACAAATGACCTTAACGTCTATTTATCAACTTATTAAGCGCCGCGCCCTCCCCGCTGCGGCCGTTGCTGTGATCCCGCTATTCACCGGCGGTTGGCTCAATTGGCTCACGGGCCCCCAGTCCACCTTTGATACCAAGGGGCCAGTGGCGCAGTCCCAGCTCGACGTTTTTTACGCCACCTGCTGGGTGACGGGCATCACCTTTGTGATTGTCGCCGGCATCATGGCCTACGCCATGATTCGCTTCCGCGCCCGCAAAACCGACGATCCGAAGGCCCTCCCGCCCGACCCTGGCCATGGTAACCCGTTGATTGAGCTTAGCTTGATCGGATTGTCGGTGCTGGCCCTCGTCTTCATCGCGGTCCCCACCCTTAAGGCGATCTGGTACACCTACGACGTTCCCGCCGCCGAGAAGGCCAACGCCTACGAGGTGAACGCCACTGGCCTGCAGTGGTGGTTCCGCTTCGATTACCCGAAGGAGCAAATCGATGGCGTCGGCAGCCTGACCACGGCCAACGAACTGGTCATCCCCGCCGGACGCCCCGTGCGCATCAACCTGCGCACCTCGGATGTCATCCACTCGTTCTGGGTGCCCAAGCTCGCCGGCAAGGTCGACATGATGCCCAATCGTGGCAACCACCTCTGGCTGCAAGCCGACGCCCCCGGCTACTTCTGGGGCCAGTGCGCCGAGTACTGCGGTGAATCCCACGCCGTCATGCGCTTCCGCGTGATTGCCCTGGCCGAAGCCGACTTCGCCGCCTGGGTCGCCCACCAGAAAACTGCCGCCCGCAGTGTCGCCGCCACCGCTGTGCCGGCCACCGCCCCGGCCGCTCCCTATGCCTACACCCCGGCCGGCCGCAACGCCCCAGGTTATTCGGCCTCCTTTGACGCCAATCCGTTGGCCGCTTGGCAGGCGCAGCAGAAAATCAACGCGGGCGAAAACCCCACGGCGATTGCCGCCGGCCGGGCGATTTTCCAACAAAAAGGCTGCGTGACCTGCCACACCGTGCGCGGCAACGAGGGCATGGGCGTCACTGCCCCCGATCTCACTCATGTGGGCTCGCGCACCACCATCGCCGCCGGCCTGATGGAAAACACCCCGCAAAACCTCCACCACTGGATCACCGCACCGAACGAGTTGAAGCCCGGTAACAAGATGATGGTCGGCGTTCCCACCGGCGGCGGCAACGTCATGGCCGGCTATCTCAATATCGACCGCGCCACCGGCGCGACCACCGGCCACAACATCGTCGTCTCCGACGAAGAAGCCCGCTCGCTCGTCGCCTACCTGCACAGCCTGAAATAATTCCCTTAATTTAACGAACGCCGCCGCCACCATGTCCGCCCAATCCCAAACCCAATCCGCCGGCCACGCTGGCCACGACGCCGCTCCCGTGGAGAAGCGCTCCTGGCTGCTCACCCGGCCCACCGCCAAAACCGGCCTGATCAGCTGGTTAACCACCGTCGACCACAAGAAGATCGGCCTGCTCTACGCCATGTCGGCGCTGTTCTTCTTCCTGGTCGGAGGCGTCGAGGCCTTGCTGATCCGCCTCCAGCTCGCCGTCCCCAACAACACGCTCATCTCGCACCAGCTCTACAACGAGTTGTTCACGATGCACGCCACCACCATGATCTTTTTGGCGGTCATGCCCCTGTCGGCGGCGTTCTTTAACTACATGATGCCGCTGCAGATCGGTGCGCGCGACGTCGCCTTCCCCCGCCTCAACGGGTTCGCCTTCTGGGTGTTTTTGGTCGGCGCGATCGTCCTGAACATCGGCTGGTTCGTCAAATCCGGCGCCCCCGACGCCGGCTGGTTCGGCTACGCCCCGCTGACCTCCACGGCCTACTCCAACCAGTTCGCCAACGACATGTCCACCGACCTCTGGGTCATGGGCCTGCAAATCCTCGGCGTTTCCTCGGTGGTCGGCTCGCTTAACTTTATTGTCACCATCATCAATATGCGCGCTCCCGGCATGACCATGATGCGCCTGCCGGTGTTCACCTGGATGACCTTGGTCACCGCCTTCCTCATCGTCCTGTCCTTCCCCGCCATTACCATCGCCTTGGTCGAGCTGATGATGGACCGCTCTTTCGGCACCTCCTTCTTTGACGTGTCAAACGGCGGCCTGCCCATCCTCTGGCAGCACCTTTTCTGGATCTTCGGCCACCCCGAGGTGTACATCCTGATCCTGCCGGCGATGGGTGTGGTTTCGGAAATCCTCCCGACCTTCGCCCGCAAGCCGCTGTTCGGTTACCCGATCATCGTGTTCTCCGGAGCCACGATCGGTTTCCTCGGTTTCGGCGTCTGGTCGCACCACATGTTCACCACCGGCATGGGCACGGTGGCCACCGCCGCCTTCTCCTTGCTGACCATGGCGATCGCGGTTCCCACCGGCGTTAAAATGTTCAACTGGATCGGCACCCTCTGGGGTGGCACCTTGCGCATGACCACGCCCATGATGTTCGCCCTCGGTTTCATGTGGATGTTCATGATGGGTGGCTTCTCCGGGGTGATGCACTCCGCCGCCCCCGCCGACGCCCAGCAGCAGGACAGTTACTTTGTGGTCGCTCACTTCCACTACGTGCTGATCGGTGGCTCGGTCTTCGCGCTTCTCGGAGGCATCCAATACTGGTTCCCCCTGGTTTTCGGCCGCAAGGTTTCTGAGGCCTGGGGCAAGGCGTCGTTCTGGGTGATTTTTGCCGGCTTCAACATCACCTTCTTCCCGATGCACTTCCTCGGCCTGAACGGCATGCCCCGCCGCACCGCCGTTTACGACGGCAACATGGGTTGGAACGAAGCTAACTTCATCGCCACCATCGGCGCGCTGATCCTCGGGGTGGGCGTGGCCATTTACTTCGCCGTCATGGTCTACACCTATTTCAAGGGTGAAAAAACCACCCACGACGAGTGGGGCGCCCGCACCCTCGAGTGGACCGTGCCGACCACCCCCCCGCCTGAGCACAACTTCGACGTTATCCCGACGGTGCATGCCCGCGATGCCTTTTGGTATGAGAAAACCCACGTCGAGCAGACCGCCAAGGACAAGGCGGCCAGCGCCTTGGCCGAGCAATCCCACGGTGGCATCCACATGCCCAGCCAGTCCTGGTTCCCGCTGGTTGCGGCGATCGGCCTGCTGATCGGCGCCCTTTTCTTTGTTAACCACATCATGATCGGCGCGATCGCCGGCGGCGCGATCATGTTCCTCGGGGTTTACCTCTGGGCCGCCGAAGGCCCGGGTGGCTACCACATCCACCTCGACGCCAAAATCTCGAAAAAACACTGATTTTCCCGAAAGCGCGGCGCCCGAGCGCGGGGAAGAGTTAAACCACTCGTCCCCGCCAGGAGCGCCGCCCCTCCAACCCTCTCCCACTTCCAGCCAATGAGCACTCACGCGGCCGCCGGGGCCATCGACCACCACCACGACCACACGACCACCACGGGCATTCCTAATAAGAAGCTGTTCATGTGGGCGTTTCTCGCCTCGGACTGCATGTTTTTCGGTGCGCTCATCTCGACGCACCTGATTTACCGGCTCCACCCCACGCCCAACCAGCCCGACATCCTCGGCCTGTTCTCCCTCGAACTGACCTCCTTCTCGACCTTCATCCTTTTGATGTCGTCGCTGTTGATGGCCTTGGCGGTTAACTCCTGTCAAAAAGGCCAGGTCGGTGCGACCCGCAAGATGCTGCTCGGCACGATCGTCTTCGGTCTGATCTTCCTGACCTGCCAAGTCTACGAGTTCAGCCACTTCGTCCATGAAAAGGGGCTTACGCTGAACAGCAGCATGTTCGGCTCCACCTTTTACACCTTGACCGGCACCCACGGGTGCCACGTTGCAATCGGTGTTTTGTGGCTGGTGTTAATGTATATTCGCACTTTCAAACCCGCCGACGGCAGCCCCTGGATTCTCAAATCCGTTGTCCACCTGTTGGTTTTTGCGGTGATCACCGTTGCCTCGATCAAAGCCCTGTTGGGCGGCGTCCACGCCATCCACGAACACGGTGCAACCGCCGAGGCCCTCTCCTCACTCCTGCACCACGAGTTGCCCGCTCTTCTGGCCACTTTCATCAGCTTCATTGCTCTGGTGGTCTTGGGCCGTTCCGCTAAAGCCGTCGAATTTGGTGAAGCCAACGCAATCGACGTCGAATCAATGGGCCTTTACTGGCACTTCGTCGACATCGTCTGGATCGTGATTTTTACTGCCGTCTACCTGCTCGAATACCTCTGATTTCCCTGCCCATGAGCGCACCTTCCCATTCCCCCGTTTCGGCCGACCACGGTCACGCCGAGGCCAGTAAGTTTCATATTTTCGTCCAGCTCGCCATGATCCTCGCGGTCATCACCGGCGTTGAAATTGTCTTAATCTACCTGCCGTTGGTGAAGTGGCTGATCGTCACCAGCCTCGTCACCCTTTCGGTGGTGAAGTTCATGTTGGTGATCTTCGTGTTCATGCACCTGAAGTGGGACAAGTTGTTTTGCACCATTCTGTTCTTCATCGGCTTGATCCTCGCCTCCGGTACCGTGGCGGCACTGATGGCGATTTTTTCAGCCGAGGACAGTATCCCGCTGGAAGCGCAAAAGATCTACGCCGAGCAGACTGCGGCGGCCAAGTAAGCGGCGCGTGCGTCTCTGATCCTAAAAGCGGCTCATTCAGGGGCCGCTTTTTTGTGCCCCAGCGCCACCCTCAATAAATTCACGGATTCCCTATTGCCTCCCCGTTTTTCTCCATAACTCTCTGGATAACATGAAGCAAAGAACCAAAGGCATTATCAAATACTACCTGCTGCCAGTACTCTTATGTAGCGGGATTGCCTTCGCCTTGGGGGCCACACCGTGGGTGCAGCGATTGGACAACGTTCCGCTCGACCTGATCACCCAATACCGGGTGCGTTACCAAAAACCAGCCGACTCCCGCGTGGTCATCATTGGTATCGATGACAGCAGTATCGAAGACAATGCGTACGGGCGTTGGCCGTGGGATCGGCAGATTCACGGACGCTTTATGGAAAGCATCTCCCACGGGAAACCCGCTGCTCTGGTGTGGGATATTTTATTCCCCGAGAAGTCCGCTGATTTTAAAAGCGACCTGATCATACAAGCAGGCGCGCATAAACTGCAAAAGCGGGTTATTTTTGGGGCTTATACCAACGACGCCGATCCCCGACAGCCTGAGCCGATTCCCGCATCCAATCTCCCCATCACCAATATTCAGGGTGAACAGAAAAGTTTACCCAGCTCGGCATATGGCGTGCGCCCCATTACCGGATTACAAATGACCGGCCTAACCGCTTATGCAGACACCCCACCAGGCCATGATGGCGTGCGGCGTGCTGCTCCCATGCTCCAGCGTATTGATGGAAAAGTTTACCCGAGCTTATCCCTTCAGGCCCTGATGCTTTTTGGTGGGGTCGCCCCGGCCGAGGTACGCGTCGTTTTGGGCGAAGCAATCTACTTAGAAGGCAAAAGCTTTCGGCGCCGGATTCCGATCGATCACTCCGGTTATTACTGGATCAACTATCGTTTTGCCCTGGAGGGTGCGATTAACGCCGGCAACGTCTTCCCTTATTTTGATATCACCGAAAGCTATTATCAAAATTTCGTCGCCAAATCCCCACTCCCTGATCTCCCGAGTGTGGCAGGAAAGATCCTACTCGTGGGCCAAATTTCGACCGGGTTGAGTGATAATGGCGTCACCCCTTACGGAGCCGAGACGCCCCTGGTTCTGGTTCACGCCAACGTCATTGATAACGTCCTCAATGAGGACTATGTACACCACGTCAGCAGCTGGAAGGTGTTAATCGTAACCTTGGTGATTGGGTTTACGGGGCTTATTTTATTAACTAAACAGAGTCTCAAAAAAAAGGCGTTTTTCGCCCTTGGTGTTCCCCTGGTTTATATTCCCATCGTCAGCGTTTGCTGGACATTTTGGAGTTTCCAGTTGCCGCTGATTTGGCCCTTGGCGGGGTTTGGATCACTCCAGGTTTTTATGATTGTGCGCCAGTTGGTGAATGAGCAGCGCGCCGCCCAACGCATCAAGGGTATGTTTGGCACCTATGTTTCTCCTGAACTGGTCAGTCGAATGATTAATTCAGGTCAGTCGCCCGAACTCGGTGGCCACCAAGAAGATATTACGGCGTATTTCTCCGACATTCAGGGTTTCTCTGGTTTTTCCGAGAAACTACCGCCTGACCAACTCGTTGTCCTTATGAACGAATACCTGAGTGCGTGTACAAATATTATTCAGGCGGAAGGCGGAACTCTCGACAAATACATTGGCGACGCGGTGGTTGCCATGTTTGGCGCCCCCATTCCCCTGCCCGACCATGCCTTCAGAGCCTGTGTGGCCAGCCAGCGGGTCCATCTTAAGTTACTCGAGCTCAGGGAAAACTGGAAATCTGAGGGCGAGCGCTGGCCGGAGATTGTGCATGAGATGCAGTCGCGCATCGGGCTGAACAGCGGTTCGGTCATCGTCGGCAATATGGGCAGCAATACCCGCTTCAACTACACCATGATGGGTGACAACGTGAACTTGGCCGCGCGCATGGAGTCGGGGGCGAAGAGCTGGGGTGTATATTCCATGTGTGCCGAGGCTACTAAACTCGCCTGCGAAGAGCACGGCGGCGATCGGGTTGTCTTCCGCGCCCTCGGACGCATCGTGGTGAAGGGGCGCTCGACGGCGGTTCCTATTTTTGAAATTGTCGGCCTCAAGGAAAACATCACCGCTGAAACCATTGAAGGCCTGCGTCTATTTGAACAAGGCTTGGCTCTGCATTATCAACGCGATTGGGCCGGGGCTTTGGCGTTATTTCAGCAAAGTGCCGCCCTTGAAGTTAACCAGCCAGGCGTCACCCCAGGTGTTAGCAGCAACCCCTCGTTGGTCTATATCGGCCTCGTACAATACTACCAACTCAACCCACCGCCCGCTGACTGGAGTGGTGAATATGTAATGACAGTCAAATAAGCCTCCTCGCCGCCGGGCCGGGTTCCGCGACTTAGCGGAGTAGCGCAGCGATTCGACCCCGGCACAGGCCGTCGAAACGACTCCGTCGTCCCGCTACGTTCCCGAGCCCGCGCCCAGCATCCGAGGCGTAGCGGGAGCGCGCAGCGATTTCGATCCGGCGGGGGGGGGCATCGACTCCGGTCGTCTCGCCACTCTCCTTAATCCCACGCCCAAGCGCCCTTATCGCGCCTGCAGCGCGTCGATTTGCCGTAGGTTCGCATCCACCGCCTCCACATAAAGATTGCGACCATCGGCTTGAGCCAGCACCCGGTAAATCCCCTCGTAATCCTTTTCGAGTTTGGGCAGGGCGAAGTAATTCCAAAAACCGCGGGTCTTCGCCATCAGATCCTGCGCCGACTTGAAGAGCCGCTTTTCCGCGGGAACCCCGGTGAAGTCGTTGGACTCTTCAAACTCGGCAAACAAACTGGACAGCTTGGCCGGATAAGCCGGGTCGGCCATCTGGCCGAGGTAATCGGCCGTGGCAACCATACAGCCCGTCAGCCGTTCCTCCGCACTTTGAAAGGTCAAAAGCTCAATTTGGCTGGTGATTCCGGTGCAGCGAATCGCGTTCTGAATGCCCTGGATTTCCGCCTCCGAACACCCCATTTCGGGCAGAAAGCGCGCCGCCATCGCGCAACTGCGCTCAACGTGGATGCTAGTGTATTTGGCCCCCGTGCCCTCACGATCATCACGGTTTTTTAAATACCCGCAGTCGTGCAGGATGATCGCCGCGTAACCGAGTGAAAACTGCCGGCCATTGAAGGCGGGTTGGGCGGAGTGGTTAATCCGGCCGGCGGCCAAATCGATGTAACACTGGGTGGCGAGCAAGGTGTGCTCAAAATTGTGATAACTGAGGTCGGCCTGCTGATAATCGGGGTGGCGACCGGCAAAGAGATTTTCAACCAACTCGCTGGCCGCCTCGATGAGTCCAGGCGGGGTCGTCAACTGGTTGTCCGCAAGGTGCGCCTGAGCGGCGGCCAAAACCGAATTGGTCGTGATATTGGAATATAACATTGCGGGGTATCCAATCCATCGGAACGGATTTAATCTCAGGCGTCCATTCTGAATATCGGCCTTGCCCTCCGTCGCTTAGGCCCCCCCCCAACCGCCCCCTCTGGTTGGCGTACTCCAGGGGCTAGGAATCGGCCCCGAGCAGCGTCGCCGTTCCCCAGAGATTTCCGCAGATTAAAACTTTGCGCTGTTCACCCTTTGGCCTCTTTGGGTTAAGGCTGCTTCCACTTCACCCATGATCAACTGGACCCACTGGCACAACGAGCCGCACCTGATTGGCGGACTCATCCTGATCGGCTGGCTCTATGCGGTGTTCACTGGCCCGCTACGGGAACGTCTCGCTCCGGGTGTCCCCTTCCCGCGTGGCCATGCCCTGCCCTTTTACCTCGGGCTGATCGTTTTCTACCTCGCGGTCGGCTCGCCCCTCGACCAAATCGGCGAACGCTTCCTGCTCTGTGGCCACATGGTTCAACATCAGTTGATTATGTATGTGGCCGCGGTGCTCATCTTGTTGGGTTTACCCGCTTGGCTGGTCTCCCCCGTGACCGCCCGCCCGAACCTGCGCACCGTGCTCGGCGTCCTGACCCATCCCTTGGTCTGCGGTCTCATTTACACCTTGGTGTATTCCGTCTGGCACGCTCCCGCGCTCTATGACTGGGCCCTGCAAAACCGCTGGGTTCATATCACCGAGCACATCATGTTTTTTGGCGCCGCCCTGTTTTATTGGTGGCCCATTCTCAGCCCCTCCCGCGACTTCCCCCGCCTTTCCTACGGGGCTCAGATGCTCTACCTCACCGGGGTCGTGATCGGCATGACCCCGGTCTTTGCCTTCATCGCTTTCTCCAACGGTATCCTTTACCCCACCTACGAGTACGCCCCGCGCTTGTTCGCTTCGTTCGGTCCCGCCGAAGACCAACTGCTCGGCGCGGTCATCATGAAAAT
>CAMBUJ010000016.1 GCA_945871005.1 Opitutus sp. GAS368
CCGCGCCGCCGTTCTGAGTCTGCCGGCAAGCGTTCCCATGCCCGTATCCGTTTCGCGAATCCCCGGCGCCCGCGCCGGCTTCACGTTACTCGAAGTGCTGGTGGTGATCGCTCTGATCGCCCTGCTCACCGGGGTGCTGGTGGTGGGCACGTCTCGTCTGCTCGGGGATCGCCCGAAAAGTCCGGCCGAACTTTTTTGGCTGGCGGCGGCGGCTGCGCGTAAGGACGCTCTGCTGCAAAACCAGTCGGTGCGCCTCAGCCTCGACTCCAAAACGGCCGAGTTTGTGCTCACCGCCAACGTCACCGCCGGCGTTGCCACCACCGCCGTCACCGCCACAACTGGCGAAACACGCCTGCCGTTCGTGCCCAAGGCGATCAGCGAACTCGATTTTCTGCCGCCCAAGGCCACCGGGTTGGGCTCGGCCATGCTGATCGCCGGCGAGCTGGTGGAAACCCGCACCCAGCCCTACGTGACTTTTTACGGCGACGGCACTTGTTCGCCCTTCCGGGTGCAACTACGCAGCCCCGCCCAGACCCGCGTACTCGAAATCGACCCGTGGACGTGCGCCCCCATGCTCGCGTCCCAGCCCGCCCGATGAGCCGCCGCCCACTCGCCGCGTTTACCCTGCTGGAGGTGCTGGTCGCTTTGGCGATTTTCGCGATGGCGGCGGTGGTGCTGGGCACGGCTTACGTCAATGTGCTCAACGGTTATCAGATCGCCCGCCGCGCCACCGTCAGCGACCCCGAGGTGCAGTTCGCACGGGCTCAGTTGCTCACCCAGGCCGACGTCGAGCTGGCCCGCCGGGGCGGGGATTTTGAGTCGGCCGACGGGCGTCCGGTGCGCTGGACGGCGACCATCGAGCCGACCGCTCAGGCCGATTTGTTTACGGTCACTTTCGAGTGCGAAATCGCGGGCCGAGACACCACTAATGCGCAAAAGACCCGCGAGGTTTTCCGCGTGCTGCGGCCGACTTGGTCGGTCGCAACCGACCGCGCCACGCTGCGCGCCGCTAGCCGCGATCGTATCCTCAAACTTCAGGAGGGGGTTAACCAATGAAGCGGCGCGGTTTTACCCTGTTGGAGACGCTGCTCGCCCTGGCGCTGGCGGGCATGCTGATGGTGGGGCTCAACACCTTTGTGTTTTCGATGGGCGAGTTGTGGGGGCGCAACACCGACCTGCGCCTGTTCGACCAGCACGTGCGGGCGGTCACCCGGTTTTTGCAGCATGAGCTGCGGGCGGCGGCCCGGCCCCCGGCGGCTTCCGCGGAAACGCCTCCCTTCGCGATGAAGGAAGTCCGCACCCAGTCCGGGTCGACCGAGACTTTGCTCACCTTCGAGTTGTTCGAGGGCAGCCGGTTGTTGGTGTGGCCGGCGCAGCCGTTGCCCGAGGTGGTCTGTTCGCTGGCGGTGCGCGAAGGCACCGGACTGCTGCTGCTCTGGCATTCCCGTTTGGAAAAGGATTTTGAGGAGCAGACTCCGCGCGAAACCGTGGTGACACCGCTGGTCACCGCCCTGAGCTACGACTATTACGACGCCAATTTTAAGAACTGGAAAAACGAAACCCAGCCGCGTCGCGGAGCCCAGGGCGGCTATGACGCGCCCCAGCGCCTGCGCTTGAAATTCACTTACCTGACCCGCTCGCAGGAGGTCGTGATTGTGTTGCCCGCCGTTACCCAGGGCGTTCCTGCTTTTTAACCATGCGCGCCGCTCCCGCCTTTTTCGTCCGTCGCCGCCGTGGCTCCGTGCTGCTCATCGTCCTTGTCACGCTGGTGTTCGCCACCTCGGCCCTGCTGCTGTTTATCGAAAAGGCCGGCACCGACCTGCTGGTGGATATCCGCGAGGCCGACGCCTCCCGGCTGCGGCTGGAAGCTTACTCGGCGCTGGAGACCACCCTGGCCGTGCTGGAGGACTTCCGCGTGGTCGGCGACGGTCTGCACGGCCCGGCCGAGGGCTGGGGCGATCCACTCGGTTTTTCCGGGTATGAGCCGGCCGAGGGGCGCACCGTGGAGGTCACGGTGGAGGACGAGAGCGCCAAGTTGCCGCTGCCCGCCGTGAAGGCGGAGGTGCTGATCGCGTTGCTCAAATACTGGCAAGTTCCGCAAACCGACGCCGAGCGCATCGCCGATTCGCTGCTCGGGTGGATCAAGAAAGGCCACACCGCGACGACGATTGGCGCGCCTACCGCCGAGGATTACGAAAACCAAGCGCTGCCCTTCGCCCCGCCGGGGCGCTCGCTGCGGTCCTTCGCCGAACTGGCGGCGGTCGAGGGCGTGCGCCCGGCTTTTTTCGACGAGGTCACCGGCCTGCCCAATGAGCTGTATCAGCGCTTCACCGACACGTTTTCGCTCTACGATTTCGATGCGCCCAATCTCAACGGCAACCGGCTGGAGCCGCTGCTCGCGCAGGAATCCATCGATGCCCAGCAGCAGAGTCGGGTCGGCGAATTCCTGACGGGCGCGGGCTCCTACCAGACCCAGGGGCCGGGTTTTTTCAAAAGTGCGCGCAGCGTGGGCGCGGTGGCCGGCGGGCAACTGGCCAAGCTCGGCTACGGCTTTAAGGTCAAAGCGCTGCGGATAACGGTGACGGTGCGCCAAGGCGTTTCCTCGTTCCGCCTGATGGCGGTGGTGGCCCCGGAGGGCGGCGCCAAGGTGGTGGCCGCGAGTGCGGCTGCGGATGCCAGCGGCAGCGCCAGCCAAGCCGGGGGTAGTTCGAACAAAACCGCAGCCCCGGCCAAAGCCACCCCGGCGTCTGCCGCGGAGAAGGAGGCGGAGAAGGCGGCCGATCTTAAATACCCGTTTACGTTTCTCGAAATCCGTGAAAACGATAGTGCCGTGCCCCCGCCCGCTCCGCTTTCGGAACCGACCGCATGAGCCTTTCCTCGCTTAAACGCTTTCTCCCAGCCGCCCCGCCCCGCCAGATCGTGCGGGTGTCCGACGATTTGTTTTTCGTGCGCGCGGTTGCCGTGACCGCGGGTGCAACCCCCGCCGAGGTGGCCGCTCAGGCCGAACTAGCGATTGAGACGCTCGCTCCCTTTCCGGTGGCCCACCTTTACTACGGCCATTACTGGCGGCCGGGTGCTGATCACGCGCTGATCTACGCGGCTTACCGCAAGCGCTTCACCGCCGACGAGGTGGCCACCTGGAGCGACGCCGAGGTGGTGCTGCCGAGTTTTGCGACCGTGCTCAACAGCACCGTGTCCCCCGCGCCCGCCACCGCGGTTCTGGTGCCGGGCCTGACGAGTGTGAGTGGACTCTATTTTGCCGATGGCAGCGGAGTGCCTACCCAGGTGCGGGTCGAACCGTTGCCCGCCGAACCGACAGCCGCCGACCACGCCGCCGCGCGTGCAGCGCTGCTGGCCGCCTTCCCGGAAAAACTGCGGATCGAGGAACTCGCCTCCGCGCCGGAGTTCGATCCGGCGTCACCCCAGGGCGAGTTTGTTTTTCGCGCCGGTGCGCGCGAGATGCGCTTTGACGCCCACGCGGTGGCTCCGCTCGACGTGCGTGACAAGGACGAGCTGGCGGCCCGCCGCCGGGCGCACGCCCGCGATGTGATCCTGTGGCGCAGCTTCATCGGCTGTGCGGCGGCGATCGGGTTGTGCGCAGTCTTGGAACTCGTGCTGGTCGGCACCTCGCTGTGGCAAACCCGGCGGCTTGCCTTGGAGGCGCGGCAAAAGCCGGTGGTCGAGGCGATCATGACCTCGCAAGCATTGGCGACGCGCATCGAGGAGTTGTCCAACAAGCGCCTGCTACCCTTCGAAATGCTGGCCCTGGTGAACGCAGCGCGCCCCGCCACCATCCAGTTCATGCGCACGGTGACCAGTGGCCTTTACACCTTGGAGGTCGAGGCGCAGACCCAAGCTTCGGGTGACATCGACGTGTTTCGCTCCGCCCTCAACAAGCTCGCCGGTTGCCAAAAGGCCGAGGTGATGGACCCGCGCAGTCGCGACGGGGTTTCGACCTTCAAGCTGGTGGTGACCTTCCGCCCTGAGGCGTTTAAGGAAGCCGTGCCGGCGCCTGCTCCCGTACCCGCGATTGAGTCGGCGCTCCCCACGCCTCCGACGGAGGTGACCCCATGAAAGCCTTTTTCTTAAGCCGGCTGCTGCGCGAAAAAATCCTGTTGTTGGCCTTCACGCTGCTGGGCGCTGCCATCTGGTTGTCCGGGGTGGGCGAGCGGGTCGGTGCGCAAGTGCGGGCGGTGCGCATGACATCGACCGATTTGGACGTGCAGCAGCGCTGGCTGTTGCAACGTGAGCGGATCGAGAAAGAGGCGAAGTTGGCGATCGAGCATCTCGATCCGTCGCGCAGCTTCGACAGCGTGCGTTTGCAGGGGGAGCTCAACACGTTGGCGCGGGCGGCGGGACTGGCCAACTATGACGTCTCCGACAGCCGCACGGTGCGTTCCAGCCAGTTCGCGGTGCACTCGGTGCAGTTCTCGGCGCGCAACGCCGAGATCGGGGCGCTGATTAAGTTTTACCAAGCATTGGCCCAGCGCGCGCCGTACCTCGGGCTCGAGCAGTTCGCGTTGGCCAGCAACCGGGCTAACTCCGCGCAACTCACCGCCTCCTGGCGGGTGACCTCGGTGGAAATCGCCCGCTGAGGGCCCGCGCGAAAGCGCTCCGCGCCCCCGCTCCGTTGCGGAGTTCCGGAGCGCGGCGCGGGCTCCGAGGCGTAGCGCGACGTCGGAGTCGATTCGAGGATTGGGGGGGGCGCTTTGAGGTAAACTACGGTCCAAGCGCGGGAGTCGGGTTAATTTGATACATTAACTTAATAGCCATAAATTTTATGCGCGTTTTTTAATACTTCCGGTAGTCTTTCATTAAGCGTACTTCTTCATGCCAAAATATGCGTGGTTGGGGGTGACTTGTCCGGCAATTGCTGGGGATTTGTTAAAAATCCATGAATGCGTCCCGACCCAGCGCCCGCCCGGCGCCCCTGACTTTAGCCGCCGTTTGCCGTTTTTCGCTTTGCGTCACGCTGTCGGCCCAGCAGGTCGTGGCGGGGCCCTTGCCGACCGATCCGACCATCATCCACGGCCAGTTGCGCATCGAGACCAGCGGCCAGACCATGAACGTCGGCCAGAGCAGCCAGTACGGCATCATTAACTGGAACTCCTTTAACGTCGGCGCCGGCCACACGGTTAATTTTAACAACGGCTCGGGTGCCACCCTCAACCGCGTTACCGGCCTGGATGCCTCCTCGATTAACGGTACCCTTACTGCCACCGGCTCCCTCTTCCTGATCAACCGCAACGGCGTGATCATCGGCACGGACGGCCGAGTGCTGACCGGCGGGACCTTTGTCGCCTCGACCCTGGACATCCTCAACGCCGATTTCCTCAGCGGCGGGCGCGGTTTCAGTCTCTTTGGTAACAGCACCCAGGGCGTCACCAACCTGGGTAAAATCACCTCCACTGGGGGCGATGTTCTGCTCACCGGTTACACCGTTTCCAACAAGGGCACGATCGAGGCCGCGCAGGGTCGGGTCGGTCTGGCCGCCGGCACCAAGGTCGATGTGGTCACCGACGCCGGCTGGCTCAACGGCGCCTACGCCGTCAGCCTGGGCGAACGCGGCAATGACGTGACCAACGAGGGCCGCATCCAGGCGCTCGCCGCCGAACTGCGCACTTATAACGGCAACATCTACGCCCTCGCCGGCAACAACACCGGCCTGATCCAGGCCACCGGTGTCACGGAAAAAGACGGCCGCGTCTACCTCACCGCCACCAACGGCACCGTGCAAAGCACCGGCGTGATCACCGCGACCCGCCAAAATGCCTCCGGTGGCACCGACGGCGGCGTGATCGAAATCGAGGCCGCCAGCGTTGAAAACTACGGCGGCACCCAGGATGTCTCCGGCGCGACCGGCGGCACGATCCGCATCAAGACCGACTCGATCACCACCGACACCGAGATGCTCGCCCGCGGTACGGCCGGCTCCGGCGGCACGATTGCCATCGAGGCCACCCGCGAAGTGTTGATGACCTCCGCCGGCCGCATCGACGCCTCCGGTACCACCGGCGGCGGCTCCGTCACCCTCGCGTCCGGCCCCGGCGTGAACGTCCTCTCCGGCCAGATCACCGCCACGTCCTCGTCCGGCACCGGCGGCACGGTCGCCCTGCTGGGCGACCGCGTTTCTCTGCTCGGCGCATCCGTGGATGCCTCCGGCGCGACCGGCGGCGGCACCGTGTTGGTTGGCGGTGGTTACCAGGGCGCACGCGTGCAAAATCAGTCCAACGCCTCCAGCACCTATATCAGCGACCGGACCATCCTGCGCGCCGACGCCACCGGAGCGGCCGGCGACGGCGGCACCGTGGTCGCCTGGGCCGACGGCACCACCCAGTTTGCCGGCGCCATCACCGCCCGTGGCGGCTCCACGTCCGGCAACGGCGGCAGCGTTGAAACCTCCGGCCTCGGTGGTCTGGGCGTTTCCGGCACCGTGGATGCTTCCGCTCGCGCCGCCTCTGGCACGAATGGCCAGTGGCTGCTCGACCCGAAGAACATCACCATCGGTACCGTTACCGATTCCCTCACCGAGTTCCGCAGCACGGTTGAAGGCACCGGCGGCACCCCCGCCGATCAGGTCGTGGATGGCAACTTCGCGTCCTCGGTGGACATCAGTGGCGAGACGGCTGTTTTAGGCGGCAGAGCCAATATCAATAATTTCTTTAAGGGGACGATTTATATCTTCGAATCGGGTAAAATCGCAGCCCGAATCGTTGGCTTTAATTCAACGGTGAAGCCTCAGATCGAGGGCGATATTATGGCAGCGGTGGATGGCGGGGCTTACGTCGTCACCTCGAGCTCTGGCCAATACGTTGTGTTCGGCGCCGCCTACACCTTCGGCAAGGGCACTGGCTGGCGGAGTGGCACGGTCAACACCACTTCCGATCCGCTCAGCGCCCCGGTTTCCGGGCAAACCCCCAATCAAAAATCTCGCCTGGTCAACCCTGAGGGCAACCCAAACTTTAACGGCAATCTTAGTTCGGATTCATTCGGTAAGACCTTCCAGCTCGTCACCCAGTCGGGCGGCGGCGCGTCGCTTTTCATCGCCGACCCAGGTTTTGAATTCTCCAGCAGCGCTTTGAACGTCGGCACCTACTATCAGGCTAGCCTGAACGCCGACGGCAGCACGTTTGGGTTGTTCCGCAGAGATGCCGGCATCCAGGCAAATCAACGTTTCGGCGAGGCCCTTACCGCTAGCTCGGAGGCCGTGTTTGTTAACTCGGGTTCCGGCACCACGGCCAGCCGCGATCTTTTTATCCAGGACTTGGTCACTGGGCAGACGCAGACGCTCCCCAATTTCATGCCCGCGGATTCGCAGGCCTCCGCAAACTACATGGTCGCCAACGGCTTGGAGTTGTTCGTAAAGGCAAACAGTATCAACTACGCCAGTTTTTTTCGTAATTCGTTCAATAACGGTAGTATCACGCTGAGCGTCCCCTTTACGCCGCTCAACCTGGCGTTTTCAGACATCCGGAATTTCACGGCTTCCGGCGATACGCTCCTACTGACCTCCGGTAGAGGCAGTAACTTCAATGGAGTGGTTTCGTTCTTCCAGCGGCCGGCTTCCGGCTGGGGTTCCAATTCCTCTACACCCCAAAACCCGGTTTTTACCTACAACGATACGACCACGACGAGTTCCGGGGCTGCTTCCGTAGCCGCAATTGATGGCGACTACGCGATTTACGGCATGCCCCTCCTGACGTCTGGCGGAGTCGCCAACGTCGGCGGTGCCGTCCAGTTCCGCCGCTCCGGCGGCGTCTGGAGCAACGTCGGCAATCTTAACGCCGCCGATTCCTCCGTAGGCTCCGCTTATGGTGCCAGTATCGCGGTCGAGGGCATCACGACGGTGGTCGGCGACGGCTCCTTTGGCGACCAAACCGTCGGGGGCAATCAAAATGGCCGCGTCTACGTCTATGAAAACGGCGCGCTCGCCGCTACCCTCTCGGCCGGTAACGTATTCAATATGAACGGCCTGGGCTGGGGTGATCGGGTCGCCATCAGCGGCGATCGCATCGCGGCCACCGGCGCAGGCGGCGTAGGTTCCGTGTTCAACCGCATCGGCCTTTTCACCAAAGGCAGCGCCTGGCGCAACGGCACGGCCAACCTCGTGTCGCACTACGACGACTTCCCGACGCTCTCCACGGTGAACAGCCTGCTAGAGACCTCGCTCGCGCTCGACGGTAACACGCTCGCCTTTGGTCGTCCCATCGCCGAGGGCGCTTTCAGCAACGCCACGGGCCGGGTCGCCGTCTTCAGCAACATCGCTTCCGGCCTCAGCAACCCCGTTATGCTCCGCCGTCCCGGTACTGCCCTCAGTACGCAGGATCGCTTCGGCGCCAGCCTTGCGCTTTCCGGCAACACACTCGCCGTTGGTCAGTCGACGAAGGACTTTATCTTGAATTTCGAGCCCAACGTCTTCGTTTACGAAAACCTCAACAACTCCTGGAGTGGCCTTACCCCCACCCAGCTCGCGGCCAGTTCGTTTACCGACCCGAATACCCCTGCCCGGGGCTTCTTCGGCAGCAGCCTGGGTCTCTTCAACAACACCCTCGCGATCAACGCGACGAACAGCGGCGTTTTTGTTTTCGAGCGCGCCACCACGTGGTCTGCCGCCACCACGCCCGTTGCCAAACTTTCCGTCCCCAACGTCTTTGCTTTCGGTTACGACGTCGCGGTCGATGGCGATAAAATCGCCGTCACCAGCGGAGTGAATCAAGGCTCCAACATCGCTTACCTCTTCGATAAACAGGGGCAGTGGCGCGATGGAACCGCCAATCAAATCGCCGCCTTTGCGGCACCCAACCCGGCCGGACAAGCCAACAGCGTCTCCGGCAACCTTGAATTCAGCGGAGACACCCTGCTCTTCGCGGCACTCCGTGAGAACCAAAGCGGCAACAGCGGCGCCCGTCCGGTTTACAGTTTCACCGGGCCTTTTGATTTCTCCTCCCGCGCCACCTTCGCCAACAACCCCGGCGGCACGTTGAATATCTCCGCCGCTTCGTTGACCGCCTCCCTCTCGCTCGGCACCGACATCACCCTGCAGGCCAACAACGACATCACCGTCGCGCAGGCGATCACCGTAAACAACCCGACCGGCGACGGCGGCAATCTCTCGCTGTTCGCCGGGCGCAACATCCTGGTCAACGCCCCGATCTTCACCGACAACGGCGACCTGACTCTGGTCGCCAACGACTCCCGCGCCATCGCCGCCCAGCGCGACTCCGGCAAGAGCGCAGTCGTACTCGGCCGCGACACCTCCACCGCCAGCGCCACCCTCACCCTGGGCACCGGCAATCTGGTGATCTCCGCCGGCGACAGTTTTGAGAACCGCTCGGGCAGCTCCACGCCCTTCGTTTTCGACGCCACCACTCCGGGTAGCTACCTGGTTTATGCGGCCACCCCTGACCACACCACCGCGTTGGACAAGACCAACTTGCTGGCCGACCTCGCCACCACCGGCCGCAACTTCGTCCAGTTTAACACCTCGTTTAACCTCGCCGCGCCCCGCCCCGCCGCGCTCCCCGCCGGCAACGGTTTTGTTTACACCGTCCAGCCCACCGTGGCGCTCAACGTCGGCAACGCCGCCATCACTTACGGCCAAGCCACCAACGCCAGCCTCAGCCTCGCCTCCGTCACCGTGGGCGGCAGCACTGTCTCTGCGGAGACCTTCGGCGTCACCTCGGCCGACCTGGCGAACTTGGTTAACTTCGGTTTGAGCAACACCGTGCCGGTTTCCGCCGGTGGCTTTGCCAACGCCGGCAGTTACACCGGCGCGCTTACGGTGGCGGCCAAGTCCACCGTCACGACAGGCAGCCTCTATGGAGTTGCCGTCAGCACCGGTGCGGCCGGCAACCTCGACGTCGCCAAAAAGCAACTCGACGTGCGCCCCAACGACGCGACCAAGATCTACGGCAACACGAACCCTGCCTTCAGTTTGGCCTTCACCGGGTTTGTCAGTGGCGACACCTCCAGCGTGCTCGATAGCGCCCCGGTCATCACGACCACCGCGCTCGATCGTTCCAACATCGGCGGTTACCTGCTCACTGCCACGGGCGGCTTGGATAACAACTACACGCTCAACAGCACTGGCACCGGGTTGCTCACGATCATCCAGCGCGATTTGGCGATCACCGGCCTGACCGGCGTGAACCGCGTGTACGACGCGACCACCGCAGCCCAGTTCACCGGCACGGCCACGATTGCCCCGCTCTCCGGCGATGCGGTCACACTCGGCGGCGGGGCCTCGGCCACCGCGTCCTTTACCACTAAAGACAAGGGCGACAACAAGGCGCTTACCTTCTCCGGCTTTTCGATTTCCGGAGGTAGCGCGGGTAACTACAACCTGCTCTCGCCCACCGGAGTCACCGCCAACGTCACTCCCGCCAGCCTTGTGCTCGGGGGTTTGAGCGTGGCCGACAAAACCTACGACCGCACCACCGCCGCCGTGCTTCAAGGCGCCGCCACGATTGCGCCCCTCGGCAAGGATTCGGTTTCCCTCGACGGTATCGCGGTGGGCAATTTCGCCAACCGCAACGCCGGTACCAACAAGGCTGTTACCGTCACCGGGCTGTCCATTTCCGGTGCCGCGGCTGCCAACTACGTGTTGGCCAATCCTACCGGGTTTGTCGCCAGTATCCTCAAGCGCGATCTCAACGTCGCCGGCCTGGGGGCCACCGATCGCGTTTACAACGCCACCACCGCCGTGGCCATCACGGGCGCCGGTCTGATCACGCCGCTAAGCGGCGACAGCGTCAGCCTGATCGGTACTGCGATCGGCGCGCTGGATGACAAAAACGTCGGGGTTGGCAAAGCGGTCACCGTCAGCGGCCTGTCCTTAGACGGGACCGATAAGGGCAACTACACCCTCAAGCCGCCGGTTAATCTGGTGGTGGAGATCACCAAGGCGTCCTTGGCTGTGACGGGCGTGTCCGCCGTCAATCGGATCTATGACGCAACCCAAGACGTCGCGCTCGCCGGGACCGCCACGGTGGCTGCGCTCGCCCAGGATCAGGTTGCCGTCATCGGCACCGCTGGCGCCACCGTAGCCGACAAGAACGTCGGCAACGCCAAGCCGGTGACCGTCACCGGTTATGCCCTCGATGGCACCGATGCGGGTAACTACGAGATCGTGCAGCCGGTCGGCCTGGCCGTTGCGATCACCCCGCGCTCGCTGGTGCTCACCGGGCTGACTCCGGATAACAAAGTCTACGACGCCACCACCAGCGCGACGGGCGTGGGTACCGCCACCGTTGGCGGCATCCTTTCCGGCGATACCGTCACGATCGACGATTCCGCCTTCAGCTTTGCCTTTGCCAATAAAAACGTCGGTCAGGCCAAGCCCTTGGTCATCTCCGGGGTCACGCTCAGCGGAACCGGTGCGGGCAACTACGATCCCACCTCCGCCTTTGGTTTTAACGCCTCGATCACGCCCGCGACTCTGAGCGTGACTGGCGCGACGGCGGCCAATCGCAATTACAACGCCACCCGCAACGTCGGGGTGAGCGGCGGCAGCCTTCAGGGCGTACTGTTAACCGACGCGATCACCTTCGAAACGGCTCAGGCGAGCGGCACGGTGGCCGACAAGCACGTGGGCGACGCCAAGGCGGTGACCGTGACTGGCTACGCGGTGAGCGGCAACGATGCCGGCAACTATGTGGTGGAGCAGCCCACCGGTTTGACCGTCAACCTTGCCAAGGCACCGGTGCAACTGGTGAACCTGAACGGCGACAAAACCTATGATCGCACCCGCGCAACCACCCTGACTCATGGAGGTCTCGATGCAGCGTTTGTGGGCGACGACGTGCTCGTGGACGGCACCGCCGTGGCAGCCACTTACGCCGACAAAACAGCCGGCAGCGCCAAGCCGATCACGATCACTGGCCTGTTTGCGCTCAGCGGTCAGGACAAGGATAGCTACACCCTCAGCCAGCCGTTCAACCTGGTCGGCGAAATCGCCCGCCTGGGCATCACGGTTTCCGGCCTGACGATCGCCGATAAGGATTACGACGGCACCAACATCGGCCAAATCTCCGGCACCGGCACCTTCGGTGGTGTGATCGCCGGGGACAAACTGCAGATCAACACTGGAGTGATCAACGTCACCTTCGCCGACCAACACGCGGGGGTGAACAAGGCCGTCGCCCTTTCCGGGGTTACGCTCTCCGGAGACGACGCCGACAACTACACCGCCGCCACTCCGGTGGGCATCACCGCGACGATCCGCCGCAAGGACGTGCAGGTGCAAAACCTCGCCGCCTTGGACAAGGTTTACGATCGCACCACCGTCGCCACCGTGAACGGCACCGGCACGCTGGTGGGCATCGTTGGCACCGAGGCGATCACGCTCAACGAGAGCGCGCGCACCGGTAGCTTCGACGACAAAAACGTCGGCATCGCCAAGGACGTGACGGTCAACGGCCTCACGCTCGGGGGCACGGGCTTCACCAATTACCGGCTGATCGCCCCAGTGCTCTCCGCCGAAATCACCCCGGCTGACGTCGCCGTGTCCGGCCTGAGTTCGGCCGCCCGCGACTACGACACCACGCGCAACGCGGTGATTAATGGCGCGCCTGTGCTGCAGTTTGGTTCCCTGGCCAACGTGCTGGCCAACCTTGAAGACGTGCAGCTCGTCGGAAGCGCCACCGGTCTGTTCGCCACCAAGACCGTCGGCACCGCCAAGGCGATCACCCTCGGCGGCATTTCGCTCACGGGCAATGATGCCACCAACTACACGCTCAAGCTACCCACCAACCTGACCGCCACGGTTAACAAGGCCGACCTGGCTGTGACCGGTGCGAAGATCAGCGACCGTGATTATGATGCGACCACTGTCGCCAGCGTCGCCAACGCCGGCAGTGTTCAGGCGCTCTCCGGTGATAGCGTTAACCTCACCGGCACGCTCACCGCCAACTTCACGACCAAAACCGTCGGCTTGAACAAGCCGGTGGCGATCAACGGGTATTCGTTGCTCGGCGACGACGCCGGCAACTACCGCCTGGTCACGCCCACCAACCTGACCGCGAGCATCGCCCAAGCCGAGCTCGCCCTGTTCGGTTTGATCGCGGACACCCGCGCCTACGACGGCACGCTGGCCGCCTCGCTCAGTGGCAGTCTGCAAATCAGCCCGTTCGCGGGGGACAATGTCAGCGTCGCCGGGGCACCGAGCGCGACCTTTGCGGATAAAAATGTCGGCACCGCCAAAGCGGTGACCCTGACCGGCCTGTCGCTCAGCGGCGGGGATAAAGACAACTACCGCTTCGTGCTGCCGGCCTTGAGCGCCGACATCGAGAAGCGCCTGCTCACGGTTTCCGGAATCAGCGCACTTGGCCGCGATTACGATGGCTCACGTGTGGCCGGGCTGACCGGCACGGCGGTGTTGAACAACAAGATTAGCGGTGACGACCTGGGTTTCGACCTGGCCGAAATCAGCGGAAGTTTTACCTCCAAGAATAAGGGCACCAACAAACTCGTTACGTTGACCGGTGACGGTTTGACCGGCGGCGATGCGGGTAACTACGAGCAGGCGCTGCCGTTTAATCTGGTTGCTACGGTCGCGCCGAAATCAATCGGGATCACTGGGGTGGACGCGGTCGACCGGGTTTACGACGCGACTCGCGATGTCGCCCTGACCGGCGGCGCTTTGGCCGGCGTGGTCAGCGGTGACGCGGTGAGCCTGAATCCGGCCCTGGCCGGCGGCACGGTCACCACCAAGACGGTGGGCGAGAACAAGCCGGTGGTGGCCCAAGGCTACCAGCTCGACGGGTTAGACGCTCCCAATTACGTGGTGACCCAGCCCACGGGCGTGGACGTGACCATCCGTCGCCGGCAGGTCGATATCCTCGGCGTGCAGGTGGCCGACAAGCTGTTTGACGGCAACACCAGTGCGACCCTGAGCGGCGGCACGCTGGCGGGCTTTGTCTTTGGCGACGCGGTTAACCTCGTGACCACTGCGGCCAAGGCGAGCTTTGCAACGGCCGATGTCGGCACACTCAAGCCGGTGGTACTCGAAGGCTTCACGTTGAGCGGCACCGATGAGGGCAACTACCTGATCGACCCCAACCTCAAGGGCGTCGGCCGGATCTTGCCCAGCCTCAAGGAAATCACCGACGTGATTCCTGCCGAGGTGCTGCGGGCGCAGTCGGCCTCCGCGGTTAGCCAGCAGCAGGCGTCCTTGCAGGCGTTTGTCCGCGCGGCGGGTGAGTCGGCCAAGCGGGTTGATTACACCGCCTTCAACGACCTGGCCAGCGACGGCATCGCCACGGCCAGTCCGGTCAACGAAACGATCGCGCTGCCGGGCCGGAGCGATCCGTTGACCCTGGCCTATTTGGCCGCAACCAAGGAGGCCGAAGCGGCCACCAAGCACGCGCAGGACTTGGCTTATGGCTACCGCCTTAACGCCGATAATTTCAAAAAGATTGGTGCGGAGGCCAATAAAACCGCCGGCCAGCTGCAGTTGGCTAACGCGACGCGCGCTACCTTTGTGACGCTGGTTGGCCAGGTGAAGGCCCAGTTGGCGCAAGCCGACACGAATCTGGCGGCGATCAGCGAGGCCAAGCGCACTCTGAGTGACTACGCTGTGAAAATGGCCAATGCCGCGCGTCTGGGCCGTGGCAGCGAGGTCGCTGAATACCAGCGCATCATCGACGCCGCCCAAGCCATCGTCGCGACCGAAGCCGAGACGCTGCGCACGCGCGCCGCCCTCGCTATCGAGCTTACCGACAGCAACGCCAAATTGGCGGAGAGCGACGAGAAGATCGCCGGTCTGACCAAACAAAAGGCGGAATTGGACGCCGAGTTGGCTGCCACCGAAGCCCGGGCGCTGAGCCTCAAAGGCGAGCTCGCCGGCGTTAAACAAAAGGCTGCGGAAGCCAGCCAAAAGGCGGCGGCCGCCACCGCGGTGTTGGCCGAAAGCGTGAAAAACCAGAAGGCCACCGCCGAGAAGGAGCTCAGTTCGCTGCAAGCGCTGGCCTCCTCCGACGTTGCCGCCAAGACCGCCGCGCAAATGGTCACGACCGATCCGTTCGTGAAGCAGTTCGAGAACAAGCTGGTGGCCGCCCAGCAGGTCACCCAAACCCTCGGCACCGGCCTGGCCAGCAACCTGTCGCCCCAGGCGCTCGACTACGCGAAAACGCTCGCCGCCAAAATCAACTCGGGTGGTCTGCTCGACACCGGCGACGAGATGCGCAACGCCCTGGTGCAATCGGTGCCGGCGCTCAAAACCTTGCAGGCCCAGGTGGTCGCCATAGAGCAGCAACAGGCAGCCGAGCAGGCCGCGATGGAGGCACGTATCCAGCAGCTGTCGAACTTACCCTTCGGCGCTATGCCCGCAGCCCAGGTCAAAGCGCAGTTCGATCGCCGCCTCAACGAGTTGACCGGGGGCGTGCTCGACCTGAGCAAGGTTCCCACCACCAACGCTTCGGGCAAAGTGCTCAGCGATCTGGAGCGGCTTTCGATCGCCATCCTTAATTCGCAGATGAGTACGGCCGCTTCCTCGGCAGCCTCGGCGGTTGGCAGCGCGCAGGCCGCCGAGATGGAGTTTGCCGCCGGGTACCAGGCGCGACTTTCCAAGGAGTTCGCCAACGAGTTCGGTTTCGCCCCCGAGCAGGTGCTGACCGACCCGAAGGTGGTCGCCAAAAATGTCGTCGGGCGCGTTCCCTTCAACAGCGACGGTTCCTTCGACAAGGAGCAGTTGGCGGAAAACCTCAAAGTCGGGGTCTCCGCTTACGTTAACTTGGAAGGCCAGTTGAAGGAACAGGCCATACGCCAAGCCGCCGCTCAGGATCCGACCGGCACGCTCAACGTGGGCGTGGTGGCCGAAAAGGCCGCCCGTGACGAATTCGTCAAAGCCTACGGCGCGCAGCCCGAGGATCTGGTGATCAAGCGCGTGCAGGACCGCATCGATGCGTATAAGAACGCCGATTCGCCGGAGGCGTTGATGAAGCTCTACGCCACGGACTCTGCTCCGGGCCTGGTGATGGGGTTGGAGGCCGCCACCAAGGCTTACAACGACCTCAAGGCGGGTACGTCCCCGGATGCCGTCGTCAAGGATATGGCCAGCGATCTGTGGAATGGCGGCGGCACCGGTGCTTCCGCGAATCAGGAGGCCGCCAAGGCCGCCACCACCGGCGTAGCGATGCGGGATGCCGCCATCAGCGCTGCCGAACAGGCCGACAAGACCGGTCTGTTCAAATCCTATAACACCGTCACCGGTGCGGCCGGCGATGAATTCGCCAAGACGTTTGGCGCCTCGCCGGAGCAGATGGGCATCAAGGCCCTCGAGGATCCTCTGGCCGCCGCCAACCAGGTTAAAAACGTCGCCAAGGATGTGTTCACCACCCCCAGCGGCGCGCTCAACGTCACCAAGGTGGGTATCTCCACGGCCTCAAACATGGCCGATGCCGCGCTCAATACCGCCAAGCAGCAGCTTGATGTGGTCGGCGCTAAGTTCGGCGATGCGGGCAAGGCTGCGGCGTTTGTCGCCAAGTATGGTATCACTGCGGTGAGTGAGGTTAAGAACTTCGCCCAGGATGTCGCCAGTACCCTAACCGGTGGAGCGATTCCCAAGAGCGGCCCGTCCAAGGAGCAGATCGAGGCCGGCATCGCCTTCGCCAAGGCGCAGGCCGAGGTGGCCAACGCCGAGGCTCAAAAGGCCCAGGACACGATGCTGCTGCAGTACTTCAAGGCGGCGCAGGACTTGGCCAAAGCCAAGGCCCAGCTCGCCGCCGGCGTCATGAATGCCAAGGCGCAGGTCGGTGGCTACATCGTGGCGGCTAAAACCCAGAACGACCGGCAGACCACCTTCGAGGTCGCCAAACAAGTGATGACCACGGAGATCACCCGCGTCGTCCAGACCGGCATCAACCAACAGCTGGAAGCCACTCAGGATAAACGTGCCGGGCTGGGACAATAAACCACGGCTCCAATCGCCCCCCGCCGCCCGCATTAATCCAAGAGCCGAAAACCCTCCGACGTAGCGCAGACTTCCAGTCTGCATTGCCGACCCAGGCAGACTGGAAGTCTGCGCTACTTGTTACGGCCAATTTAACTGTTAACCGTCCGCCTCCTTATGATCGTGAAAACTTCCCTCCGCGTTTCGGCCGCCTGCTTTCTCCTGCTGGCTGCGGGCGCGTCCGCCCAGGACGCGAAAGTCCTCGGGCCGCAGTCGCCCATCGAGCAATACCCCGCCCGCCCCGCCGAGCCCAAGGCGGTCACCGGCCTGATCGATTTCCCCGCGCTCATTTCCGCGCCCGGTCCGAATGACGGGGTGCAAATCACCCCGGCGTTGCGCAAGCTGACGCTGGAGTTCGTCGGCGCGCCGGCGAGCACCCCGGCCACCGACTTCGTGACCCGCCAAGGCGAGAGCAAGGTGGCCGACGCCAAGCGTGCCGCCCTTTACGCCGACCTGGCGAAACGTCTGGCCAGTTACCGCGACAAAGCGCTGACCCTGGGCGACGCGCGTTCGATTCAGAAGGACATCACCGAGGTCTATCGCGCCGCCGGTTACCCGCTGATGGCCGTGGTGGTGCCGCCACAGGAAGTGGTCGACGGGCAACTGCGGGTGCAAATCAACGAGTTCCGCCTGGAGTCATACCGCCTGGAGTATGCCGATGGGCAGGGCGGCTACAGTCCGACGGCCAAGCATCGCAGCAACGACGCCCGCATCGCGCGCACGCTCGACCCGTTGCTCGCCGAGCCGGTGCTCAGCCAGGAGTCGCTCGATGAAAAAGTGAAGGCGCTTAACTCCAATGCCTACCGCAGTGCCCGGGTGGTGTTTGAGCCGGGCTTGGAGGTTGGCAAAAGCGTGGCGCAAATCCAGATCGAGGAACGCCGCCCGTGGAATCTCAATGCCGGGTACAACAACCACGCCACCGAGTCGTCCGGCACGCACCGCTTTTCGCTCGGGGGCAACTTTGCCAATCCGCTGCTCGAGGATCACCAGGTGTCGGTGAACGCGACGACGGGCACCGTGCTCAAGGAGTTTAAGAATTACTCGTTGAGCTACGTCGTGCCGGTGGGGCCCGGGCAGCGGGTCACGGCCTCGTCCAATTATTCAGACACGGCCTCCTCGACGATTCCGGGCATTCCGGGTTCGGCCAGCACCACCCTGCAAACCTCGGTGAAATACGAGCGCCCGCTTTGGGAGAGCGAGAAGTTCCAGTGGAGCGGCAATGCGGCCGTCGCCTATAACCAGTATGAGCGTAAGAGCCTGTTTAATTCGGCGGTGGTGGGCGGGGCCGATTACGACGCGGTCCAGGTGCCCGTGAACAGCGTTTTTAATTGGAAAGAGGCGACCGCGAGCAATCAGTTCGTCGCCGGCGTGGTGTTTAACTTTTCCGGGCTGACCGAGCGCAATAGCACGGAGAATTTCCAGCAGTTTTACAACACGGCGACTGGCGAGCCCACCACCCAGCATTACGTGCTCAACTACGCGCGGGTCCAGCAGCTCGGGCCATGGGTTGAGGCGTTGCAGGGCTGGTCGACGGAGACCCAGATTTCCGGGCAAATCTCCAACCAGCAGCTGGCTGGCGGGGATAACTTTTCGCTGGGTGGACCGAGTGTCCTGCGCGCTTACCAGTCCAGCGAAGTGAGCGGAGATTCGGGCGCTTACCTGGTGCAGTTTTTTCACATCAAGCCGGTTGAGGGCGACCAGCTGGGGTTTGCCCAGAAGTGGATCCAGCAGATCGGTGTCTCGCCCTTTGTGGAGGCGGGTTCCGGGCATTTTGAGAAAGGCGGCGAGGCGAGTCTTTGGGATTACGGGGTGCAGGTGAGCCTTGCGGGGCGTAAACACGTGAATACGACCGCCTCGCTGGCCTTTGCGGGGGAATCCACAGCGTTAACTCAGCGCGGCGACATGCATTTTTATATCAGCTGCGGCCTGTCGTATTGAGCGGCCGTCGGGGTGCGCGGGCAGGCTTTAGCGCTGTCGTTGGTTCACCAGTTTTTCGCGCAAATCCCGGTCAACGGCGTTGGGTCCTATCCAAATGGCGAAAAGGGCTTGGGCGAAAACTTCATCGGTGAGCCCCCCGCGCACGGTTCCGTTGTGACGCATCACAAGGGTTCCTCCAGCAAGGTGATCAAATTCAATGTAGTCGCCTGTCTGGATTGGCGGATAAAGGGCGTTCCATTTGGCCAGCGTCGGTTGCAGGGCTACAAGCGTAGCGGCATCGACATTACGGCCGATCGTCTGCTCGGTGGCGCTAACCATGTCAGCACGGGAGAAATCCCTCAGGTAATCCATGCGTAAGCGTTTGGGCGAAGCGACGACGCTATCCCCAGCCGTGGAGTCGAGGTACAAGGAGGCGTGGTAAAGCCGTACCACCCACTTCCAGCGCAGCAGGCCGCTGCCACGTCGCGGCAGTGTGGTTGCCGTGCCATCAGCGTGCGCCACACGACAAGATGCCGGTGCGGGTTCAAGGGCGGTGACGAATGGGGCCGAGCCGGCGACAAGGCTGATGAAAAGAAGGCCTCGCAGAGCAGGGGGAGAAAAGCGCATAGGGTATAATGTACGTCTGAACAGCGGAGCTTGAACCAACGATTTCGCTCCGATGCAAAAACGCCATCCGCTTTCGCTCCAGTTGGCGTCCTGCGGGCTGTTGCTCCAGTTGGAATCCCAAGTGGCTCGGGACGCCGGAGTCGTTTCGATCAGGGAAAGGCGAATCTTAAGCAGCCGTTGGCCTTATACCAGCCCCCCACGGCGGGGATGGTCCGGCTTTGTTAAATTTCCATAAAAGCATTCGTGCGCGGTTAAACGTATTGCCCGTATGGAGTTGAATGTGAATTGAGGTAATACCCCTAGGCCACGTCGGGAGAACCAGTCGGCTTTTAGTTGTTCTCTCGACGTTGGTTTCTTTCCGGTTCGTCCCGTTAGTCGCACCCCAAAATCATGAAGTCCCGATTCTCCCGGTTTTTGCTGATCAGTAGTTTGGTGTTGATCGTGGGGTGGTGGATTCGAGAGATCCCTGAGGCGAAGAATCCCCCTCGAGACGGAGTCGCCACCACCGCTAATGCTCCAGCTGAAGCACCGCCCACAAAGCCTGCGGTCCGACCAGGATCAAAACCGATCGCGCCGTCCGGGCCGGTTGCTCAATCGACCGTGGCACCGGTGGCGGCCTTAGCGAAGCTACCCACCGCAACGTCCGCTCCCCTTTCGTCGGCGGTCCAAACCGTCACGCCCGCCCCCGGAGATGAGCCTTCTGAGCCAGAAAACTTGGGCTCAGGCGGTTTGGGTGCGCGCCCGCCCACCGCCGCGGAGCAGGCCTGGATCGACGACCACTTGATCGTGGTGAAAAAGGTGCAGCTCAACCGGCTCGGCCTGGAGCGCCTCAACGCCGAACGCATCGCCCAAGGCCAACGCCCGCTTGAGGCTGCGGAAGTCAACGTGGCGCAGGATGATCAAATGGTCACCGGGCAGTCCCGCACCGGGAGCAAGTCCGTGGAGATTAAACCCCTCCGGCCCTCCACCATCGGTGAAATTCCGGCTATCCCAGACGTCCCGGCCCCATTACCCCGACTGCGGACTAACGATGCGGCCACCGCCAGCGTAACCTCGCCATCCGGCGATGCCGCCAGCAGCACGGGCGCGTTGAGTCCGGCCAACGTCGATAATAGCGCGATGCCCTGGTTTCCGCCGATCGGCGATCAGGGCGGGCTGAGCTCCTGCACCGCTTATTCCACCGTTTATTATGTCATGACCTACATGGTGGCGAAGGCCAACAATTGGGATGTGCGCAGCGGGCCGGCGGACCGGATTTTTTCGCCGCGGTTCACCTACAACATGATCAATCAAGGCAGCGGCTCCAACGGGTCCTGGATCGGCAGCAGTTTTTACTACCTGCAAATCCTGGGCGCCCCCTCGCTCGCCGCCTGGCCTTACAATGGCGACGCGGCCCAACTGCCCTCCACCGCCAAACTCTGGCGCGACGCCCTGACTTATCGCATGGGGCAGGCCGGGGTCGTGGAAAATTTGGATACGCCTGTCGGCCTGGCTAACCTCAAGGCGATGCTCGCCAATGGTTATATCCTGAACATGGGGCTCGATTTCTATGGGTGGCACTACAAGACCATCCAGACCAACCCGCAGCCCGGTGCCGACAACTCCCTGGTCGGCTGGCCGGTGGTGGATTACGCCGACAGCATCAGCGGTGGCGGTCATTCGATGACGATCGTCGGCTACAATGATAACGCCTGGTGCGACATTAACGGTAACGCCGTGGTCGATGCCGGTGAACTGGGCGCCTTCAAGGTCTGTAACCAATGGGGTAAAAGCTGGCAGCGAAACGGCTTCGCCTACGTCGCGTATGATTCGATCCAGTCGGTTTCGAGTATTCCCGGGGCGAACAACACCAATCGCCTGCGCTCGTTTCGTGATAACGAGGCCAAGTGGATTCAGGCCGGCCCCGTTGGCTACAAGCCCGCGCTAATCGCCGAGTGCACCCTGACCACAGCCGATCGGGCCTCCACCACCTACCAACTCGGCTTTAGCGACCAACCGGTTCCGCCCGCCCAGGTGGCACTCAATCCGTGGGGCTTTGGCGAGAGCGGTCACCTCAGTTTCAGCGGAACCTCCACCCCGTCTACTGCCACGTGCGTGTTTGATTTAACCGATATCGCCGACGGCGGGCGGCTGCGCTTTTGGCAACTCGCGCTCACCCAGGGTGCCAATTCAGCCACCCTCAATAATCTGGTGCTCACCGACGGGGCCGGAAAACCGCTGGCCTCACTTCGGGGCACCCTGCCGGCCGGCGGCCTACCCCAGGCGACGACCATCGGCATGACCTTGGCGGCCTGGGTGGACGGCTGCGTCGCTCCGATCCTGCCCCGCATCCAGTGGAGCCAACCCGCTTATGCCGTGAATGAAAACGGCGGCAGCGCGCGCATCACCTTAAAGCGTTCCGATAACCCGATTGGCGCGGTGTCGGTCAACTACGCGACCAGCCCCGGCACCGCCCTGACCTCGGCCGATTTCGCTACCCAGTCCGGCGTCGTGACCTGGGCCGATGGCGATCTCGCCGACAAGACCATCTCGATTCCCGTGGTCGCGGACTCCTTGGTTGAAGGCTCAGAGCAGTTCACCGTCACCCTCAGTGGCCTGAACGGGGCAACCCTGCTCAACTCTCCCACCGCCACCCTGAACCTCTGTGACCCCGGGGTGCGCGACGATTTGTTTAATTGGCCTAATATGACCGCCTCGACCAACATCACCCGTTTGCTGGTCCAGCCCGACGGCAATGTGCTGATCACGGGAACGTTCGGTTGGCTTCAAGATTGGAGCTACGCCGTCCGTTACCACGGGGGTATCAGCCGGATTACCCCTAGCGGCCAGAGCGACCGCAGCTTTATCCCGGGGTCCGGAGCAAATGCCGCCATCTACGCGGTGGCGCGCCAACCCGACGGCAAGATTCTGATCGGCGGGGGGTTCACCAAGTACAATGGGATCGCGCGAAAATACCTGGCGCGGATCAATGCCGATGGCTCGCTCGATTCCTCGTTTGATCCCGGTGTAGGCGCCGGCTCGCTGGTGCAGGATGTATTGGTCCAGCCTGATGGGAAAATCCTCGTCGGCGGCTGGTTCACGACCTACCTAGGCACGCCCGCCAAGGGCTTGGCCCGGCTCAACGCCGACGGCACGCTCGACCCTACGTTTTCGACCGCGGCTTGCCCCGGCACGATCTACGCCTTCAAGCTGGCCCTGCAGCCCGACGGAAAAGTTTTGGCCGCCGGCCTCATCAATAGCACGGGCTTGGCTGGCGTCGGATCCAAATGCGGCCTGGTGCGTTTCCTTGCCAATGGCACCCGTGATGCCGCCTTTGATGTTGGATACGGGGCCACCACATCCGCCACCGCCGGATCTGCCTCCGTGAATGAAATCACGATGCAAGCGGACGGCAAAATCATCGTCGGTGGCACGTTTAAATACTTCGGTGGCCAGCTTCACAACGGCGTCGCCCGGATCAACCCCACCGGCACGGTGGACGCCAGCTTCAACCCGATGGTCAATGACGCGGTGTCGGCGATGCTGCTCCAGCCGGATGGCAAGCTCCTGATCGGCGGGAGTTTTTCCCTGGTGAATTCGTCGGCAGTTAGCCGGATCGCCCGGTTGAACGCCGATGGCACCCTCGATGCGGCCTTTTCGCTCCCCGGTGGTGCCGATAAGACCCTGACCGACTTCGCCCTCCACCCCGACGGAAATGTCTTATTTAGCTGCAGCTCGGCCGCCAATTTCCAGGGCGCTAGCCACCCCGAAGCCATCTGGCGGCTCATCGGTGGGTTTCCGGGCTTGCCCGGCACGCTTCAGGTTTCGACTCCTGAGGTGTCTGCCGGCAAGGGCACCACGGTTAACCTCACCGTCACCCGTACCGGGGGCAGCCAGGGCGCGCTCAAAGTCGGTTATGCGACCATGCCTGGAACCGCCACAGCCGCCGATTTTACCCCGACCAGCGGCTTCCTCAGTTGGGCCGATGGGGATGCTGCGCCGAAAACCATCAGCGTGCCCACCAACTCGAGCGGTCCGGCGGCTTGGGGCTCCTCCTTCACGATCAACCTCGCAGCGCCGATCAACGCCAGCGTGATTCTGGGCGCCCAGCAGCAGGCCGTCGTTACCCTCACGTCCGGTTACGCCAGTTGGCAGGTCCAAAATTTCACCGCATCCGAAAGCGCCGACCCGATGATCGGCGGGCCCGCAGCCGATCCTGACGGCGACGGGGTTGCCAACCTGCTCGAATACGCCTTTGGGCGCGATCCTAAGTTGTCCGCCTCAACCGCCCTGCCGGTGGCGGGTCTGGTTAACATCGGCGGTGCCGATTACCTCACGCTCGCCTACCGCCGTTTGCTGCCGGCGTCGCCGAATCTCACCTACACGCCCGAGGCCACGGGTGATCTGACCGGGGTTTGGGAGGCAACACCGGTCCTGCTGAGCGGACCGGTGGACAATAATGACGGCACGGAAACGCTCACCTACCGCGACGCCACCCCGCTCACCCCCGATTCCAAGCGATTCCTCCGCCTCAAGGTCACCCAGACGCCCTGATTACCCCGGCTCCGGCTTACATCTTAAAGCTGGAGCTGAGCTGGAAGACCGCGCTGATAATCGCAAAGGCAATGAACCCAACGAAGGCAAACACCGCCAACAGCACCACCGTGGCGATGATGCTGGTGAAGGCGTTTAACTGCGCGGTGATCGCCTTTTGGTAGGCCGTTGCGACCTTCTTTAGGCTCGGCACCAAGTTGCCGGTGTTCTCGCCCACCGAGAGTTGGTCGAGCACCAGGTCGGGGAAACACCCGGTGCGCGCCAGTGCCGCCGACAACGCTTCGCCTTCCAGCACTCGGCCGGTGGCCTCGTCGAAGGCCGCCCGGTGCACCCGGTTCTGGATCTGCCGCTCGGTCATGCGCAGCGCCTCACTGGTGGTGATGCCGTTTTCCAGCAGCACCGAAAGGGTTTGGCTGAAGGCCAGCACCGTCTGCGAAACCGAGAAAGGCCCGAGGATCGGCACTCGCAGGGCCCAGGCGTCGGTTTGCAGGCGGCCGGGTTCGGTTTGACGCCAGCGCCAAAACGCCACCGCGCCGAAGGCCAGCCCTGCGATCACAAAGATCCCGTACTTGAGGCCGAAATCGGACAGCCCGAGCAGCAGCCGGGTCGAGGTGGGCAATTCGCCGCCGAGCGACTTGAGCAGGGTCTGCAGCCGGGGCAGCAGGAAGAGCATGAAAAACAGAATCACCCCGCCCGCCACGGCCATCATGAACGCGGGGTAGGCGAGGGAGGTGAGGATCTTTTGCCGCAGCTCCTTCTGGTCCTGCAGGTGTGTGATCAACCGGGTGAGTACGTCGTTGAGGTTGCCGGTGGCCTCGCCGGATTGGATCAGGTTAAGCGTCGAGGAATCGAAGACGGCGGGCAGCGTGCCCATGGCGCGGGAAAGCTGCGCGCCCTCGCTGATCTGTTCCCAGAGCAGGCCGCAGAGCAGGCGCAGTCGCGGTTCTTTGATGCGCGTGCTCAGCAGCCGCACGGATTCGCCGGCGGAGAGCCCGCTGGTGGTCAAATCGACCAGCGCTTCGAGGAAGGGCAGGCGCTCGCGCCGGCTCAGCGCCGAAGCCGGCACCGATGTCGCGGACGACGTCGGCAGCGCCTTCGGCGCTGATTTGAGATTTGAAATTTGAGATTTGAGATGGGCGGGCTTGGCCGCCCTGGCACCGGAGCTTTCACTGACCTGCACCGGGGTGAGGCCGCGGGCGCCGAGCAGGCGCAGGGCGTCCTTGCGGCTGGGCGCGTTCACCTGGTCGGTGACGGTCTGGCCGGAGCGGTCGCGGGCGGTGTAAGTGAAGGTGGGCATGGGGCGCTGCGCTCAGCGGCAACAACCAACACAATGGGTTGGCTGTTGCCGGTGGGGGCGCGGTTTATTTTTCGACCACGGTGACCACGCGGAGGACTTCGTCGAGGGTGGTCAGGCCGGATTTGACCTTGGCCCAGCCGGATTGGCCGAGCGTACTCATTCCGTGGGCACGCGCACAATGGGCCAAGGTGCGCGTGCTTTCCCGTTTCAAAATGAGGTCGTGGAGTTCGTCGCTCGGCTTGAGAATTTCAAACAGACCGATGCGCCCGCGATAACCCGTGCCGCGGCAACGGTCGCAACCCACCGGACTTTGCAACTGGGTGACGCCGTCCGCTTCGCTTTCGGCCAGGCCGAGAATGGCCATGGTGTCCTTGAGCTTGATGGCCGGTATCGGCTCGGGGCGCGAGCAGTCGTGACAGAGGCGGCGCACCAGGCGCTGCGCGATCACCAGCTCGATCGCCGAGGCCACCAAAAAGGGCTCGATGCCCATATCGATCAGGCGGGTGATCGCCCCCGGCGCGTCGTTGGTGTGCAGGGTGGAAAAAACCAAGTGGCCGGTGAGCGAGGCGCGGATCGCGATGTCGGCGGTGTCACGGTCGCGGATTTCGCCCACCATGATAACGTCGGGGTCCTGGCGCAGGATGCTGCGCAGGGCGTTGGCGAAGGTCAGGCCGATCTCGGAGCGGATCTGAATTTGGTTAACTCCCGGGACCTCGTACTCGATCGGGTCTTCGACCGTGATGATACGCAGGTCGGTGGAGTTGATCTTGCGCAAGAAGGCGTTGAGCGAGGTGGACTTACCCGAGCCGGTCGGGCCGGTCACCAAGATGATGCCGTGGGGGTAGTCGAGGACTTGGTTGATCTGGGCCTGCTCGTCGGGGCTCATGCCGAGGCGGTCCATGGTGTAGGCCTCCTTTTTCTGGTTGAGCAAACGCAAGGAGACCGACTCGGCGTAGATGGTGGGCGCGGTGGCGACACGGATATCGAGAACCGTAGCGCCGGAGCGGAAGTTGATGCGACCGTCTTGGGGCAGGCGTTTTTCCGAGATGTTGAGCTTCGCCATGATCTTCAGGCGCGAGATGATCGCGTCTTGGAATCGGCGGAGGTTTTCGGGCACGGGCACCTGGACGAGGATGCCGTCGACACGGTAGCGGATGGTGAGCTGGTTTTCCTGGGGCTCGAAATGAATATCGGTGGCCTCGTCAGCGACCGCTTGGGAAATCACGTCGGTGACGAAGCGCACCACCGCAGCCTCTTCGTCCACGTCGGCATCGGCTTGCGCGAGGGTTTCGGGGGCGACGTAGGCTTCGTCGCCGTCTTCAAGGCTGCCGGAGCCCACGCCGAAGTGCTGGAGGATGAGGTGGTGGATCTTTTCCGGGACGCCGAGGTGCCAGACCAGCGGGCGAGGGGTGAAGGTGCGAATCCAGTCCGCCATGACGCCGTCGGGCGGCCAGGCGGTGGCGAGGTGGAGCTCGGAGCTAGGAGCTTGGCGCTCGGAGCTGGGGGCAAACCGGATGGGGACGAGTTGGTAGTCGTGGACCAAGCGGGCGGGCAGCAGGCCGAGGGACTCAGGGTCGGCTTCGAGGTTGCTGGCAACGTCGAGGCCGGAGGCGAGGGCGAGGGAGGCGAGGGTTTTGGACTCGTCGAGGCCGAGGGCGGAGGCGAGCAGTTTGATGCGTTGGTCGCGGGGGGCCTCCGCGATCGCCTGGCGCTGGGCGTCGGAGATGCGCTCAGCCAAAGCGACGGGCAGCAGTGAATCCGCGCCGGGGCTGGCTGGCAGATTTTCCCGGTCGCTGGTCGGCGCGGGAGCGGCTAAGTTCGGGGAGTCACTCATGGTGGCCGCGGCTTAGCGTTTTTTCTTGGTGCCGGGAGCGGGCTTGTCGGCGGCCTTGTCGACCGGCGCCGGTGCGGGGGCGGGCGGCGGATTAAACGGCGTGCCGTCGAGGTGGGTCTGGACTTGGTCTTTGTTGGACAGCCGCTCGATCTCGGAGCGGGCCTGCGAAGTGCCGATCGAGGGGGCGAGCACGTGGGGGCGAATGAACAGGAGCAGCTCGGTGCGTGAGTCGGTCTTGGTGCGCGAGCCGAGCAGGTGGCTGAGTACGGGGATCTCGAAAATGAAGCCGAGCTTGCCGCGGGACTTTTCCTTTTTGGTGCGCTGCAAACCGCCGAGCACGATCATCTCGCCGTCGCGCACGCTGATGGTGGATTTGGCCTGGCGGCGGCCGATGATGGGCTGGTCGTTGCCGTCCACCGGCACGGTGCCGAGGATGTCGTTCACCTGCTGGTCGATGGTCAGCTGGATGGTGCCGTCGTCGCCGATCAGCGGGGTGACCTTCAGGTCGATGGCGATGTCCTTGTAGGAAACGGTGGAACTGGTGGTGGTGCCGCCGCCGGTGCCGGAGTTGGGCGTGGCGGTGGAGCCGGTGATGATCGGGCGCGATTCGCCGACGATGATCTGCGCTTCCTTGTTGTGCGCGGTGACGATGGTGGGCGCGGAGAGTACCTTGACCTCGCTCTTCGAACCCATGGTGCCGCTGTTCATGGCGGCGTCGAAGGCGAGCGGGTTAACCACGCCGTTGGTCACGTCCCAGCCGGCGACGCTGCCGGAGAACTTGGTGGCTTGAATGGTGCTGCCCGATTGCCCCACGGTGAGGCCGAGTTTGCTGATGCCGCTCTTGTCGGTGTCGGACAGGGTGACTTCGGCGATGACCACCTCGACGCGAACCTGGGCGAGTACGACGTCGATTTTGTCGATGAGCTCGCGGATCAGGCGGATGTCGTCGCCGGTGCCGCTGACGACCACGGAGTTGCTGCGGTCATCGGAGGTGATGGTGAGCAGGCTGCTGAACTGGGTGTCGGAATCGCCGGCGCCGGCGGGGGCGGCCGGTGCGTTGGCGGCGGTGGCACCCGGCTTGGCCTTCGGGTCGGCCTTCGCCTCGGGGGCGGCTGGGTTAAACGGGCTGGTGTTGCCGAAGCCGGCCTGGGGCTTGCCGGCGCCGCCGTTGGCTTTGGCGGCCGCTCCGGTCTGGCCGGTGACGATCGTGGTGAGCAGGGTGGCGACGTCCTTGGAAGTGGCGTGCTTAAGTGAGATGACCTCGTTGCGGGTGTTGGGATCGGCTTTGACGTCGAGCTTGGCGATCAGTTCGTCGAAGAAGGGGTACTGGCGCGCATCGGCGATGAGCACGAGTTGGTTGGTGCGGTCGTCGGCGGAGAGCGATAGGGAGTTGCCGAGGGCCTGCTGAGAGGGGTTTTGCAGCATCTGCTTCACGCGTCCGGCCAGGTCGCTGGCCTTGGCGAAGTGTAGGGGGTAGAATTTGGGGGCGAAGTCGGTGGAGGCCGGGCGGTCGAGGGTGACCAGAAGTTGCTCGACCCGCTGCAGATTGGAAACCGAGTCGGTGACGAGGAACGCGTTGGTGTTGTTAAACAGGATGGCGCCGCCGAGCTGGACGTTGAGCAACGAATTGAGCTGGGGGACGAAGTCCTGAGCCCGGAGGTTTTTGAGATCGAAGATCTTGGAGGCGACCCGGCCGCTGGTGGGCAGGCCGAGGGTGGACTCGGTGAGCAACTCGGGGGCCTCGGTGCGCGTCTTGTTGGCGAGCTCGACGATTTTTAGGTACTTGTCGCCCATCTCGACCACACCGATGTTGTTGAGCGCGAGCACGGAGACGAGGGCCTGGATGGCCTCGGCCTTGGTGACGGGGCGGGGGATGTTCAGGGTGATCGCGGTGGCCGGAAGGGCCTGGGGGCGCAGCACGATGCGGCCAGTCCACACCTCAAGGCGGTCAATGATCAGGTCGAGCGGGGCGTCGCGCAGGCGCAGCGAGTCGATGATTTCCTCAGGGGCGCGCACGGCGGGAACCGTGGTGACGGGGAGGGCGGGGATTTGCGCGATCAGGGCGGCGGGGCTAAGACAGAGACCGGCGAGGACAAGCGGGCGGGGGAAGCGCATAAAATGGGTGCGGGGCGTCGGGAAGCGAAGTGCTTGAGCAGAGGCGAAGCTGGCGGGCTTGTAAATGGAGTTATCGCGCCCGCCCCCTTTCACGCGGGGTCGGCAGACTTTCGGGGCGCCGGGGGGTGTTTTTGACACTTGCGGGAGTCGAATCACCCCTCAACCTTCACGCTTTTTCATGCCCAACAGTTTCGGCCATCTTTTCCGTATCACCACTTGGGGCGAAAGCCACGGTCCCGGCATTGGCGTAGTCATCGACGGCTGCCCGCCTTCGCTGCCCATCACCGTTGAGGAGATCCAAGCCGAGCTCGACCGGCGCCGTCCCGGCCAAAGCGACATCAGCACCCCGCGCAAGGAGGCCGATGTGGTCGAGATTTTGTCGGGCGTCTACGAGGGCAAAACCACCGGCACTCCCATCGGACTGCTGGTGCGCAACACCGACCAGCGCTCCAGCGCCTACAGCGAGATGAAGCAGGCTTTCCGCCCCTCGCACGCGGATTTCACCTACCAGGCCAAATTCGGCCTGCGCGACCCCAACGGCGGCGGGCGCAGCTCGGCGCGCGAAACGATCGCCCGCGTGGCGGCCGGCGCCCTCGCCCGCAAAATCCTCGCCCTGGCCTACGGGGTCGAAACCCGCGCCTACGTCACCCGTGTCCACGACCTCGCGGTGCCGGCGGGGGCGCTCCCCGCCTTCCCGACTTTGGCCGAGGTCGAGGCGACCGCCGTGCGCTGCCCGCATCCGGAGACGGCTGCGGCGATGATTGCCCGCATCAAAGACGTGCGCAGCCAGGGCGACTCGGTGGGCGGGGTAATTGAATGCCGGATTCGCAACGTGCCGGCGGGTTTGGGCGAGCCGGTGTTTGACCGGTTGGAGGCCGACCTGGCCAAGGCGATGTTGTCGCTGCCCGCCACCAAGGGCTTTGAAATCGGCAGCGGTTTCGACGGCTCGCTACTCAAGGGCTCCGAGCACAACGACCGGTTTGAAAACCGCGACGGCCGGGTGCGCACCGCGACCAACCGCTCCGGCGGGGTCCAGGGCGGCATCAGCAACGGCGAGGAAATCGTCTTCCGCGTGGCCTTCAAGCCCACCGCGACCATCCTGCAAGCCCAGCAAACCGTGGACTTGGCCGGCCAGCCCACCGAGCTCATGGGCAAAGGTCGCCATGATCCCTGCGTGGTGCCGCGCGCGGTGGTCATCGTCGAGGCGATGGCCGCCCTCGTCTTGCTCGACCACGCGATGCGCCAGAACGCGCAAAACCGCTCGTTCGCGTTTCCCGTTTGATTAACCAAAACCGCGCGCCAGCAACTGGCGCGTTCACCCGCTTCCGTATCCGTTATGTCTGCTGAAAATCCCCTCGTTTACATCCTGCTCGGCGCACCGGGCTCCGGCCGCCGCGAGGTGCTCGCCGACCTGATCGACGCCGGCCTGCCCGAGGGCGCCCGCCCCGCCGTGCTGTTGTCCACCGCCGAGCCGGCCGACCCGCGCGACGCCCAACTGCCCGCGCTCACCCGCTGGACCTGGCGCGAGGGCGCAATCGACGCCGCCCTGCCGCCCGAGGCCACCCACGTGTTTTTCGTCACTGACGGTCGCCAAAATCCGGTCGATCAGCTGGAAGCCCTGCAAAAATGGGTGCCCGCCGTGAAGGCCGAAATCGGCCGGGTGATCACAGTGGTGAACTGCCGCCTGGCCGAGCAACACCCCGCGCTGATCGCGTGGTACGAGGCCTGTATTCATTTTTCCGATGTGGCTCTGCTCAGCCAGCGCGAGGGCGTGGCCAACAAGTGGATGTCCGAGTTCCAGCTCCGGTTTAAAGACCTGTGTTACCCCTGCCTGTTTGAAATCGTCAAAGCCGGCCGGGTGAAAAACCCGCTACTCGTGCTCGATCCGCAGGCCCGGCGCATGTCGCACATTTTCGACATCGACGAGTGGACTGGCCTGGACCTGGAAGGCGTCGAATTCGGCACCGAGGACGAGGACGGCGTCGAGGTGGTCGAGGACGAGCCCGCGAAAAAAGCGGGTAAGGGCAAGGACGCCGCCGAGGACGAGGACGACGAGTGGAAGCCCCAAGTGGACCCCTATTTCGAGCTGCGTTTGGGTGGCCGCCGCGAGAAGGAAATTCCCGACATCGCCAAATACCTGCCGTAAGGCGGCGGGATGCGGGCGCTCCACAACCCCGCGCTCACGCCCGGGGCCACGCTCGGCCAGGGATCGGTATGGCCTTGAGCGTGAGCTCAAGGTTTGCGCCGGAAAAAGGACGGATCCAAAACGACTGCCTCGTCCCGCTACGCGCGGCGGGCTCCGAACGTAGCGGGATCGCGGAGCGATTTCGATTCCGCCCCCAGCCCCCACCCGCCTCACTCGCTCTTCACCGACCGGCGGTACTGCAGCGGGGTGGTATTCATCACCCGCCGAAACACCGTGGTCATGTATTCGGGCGAACTGAACCCGGCCTGTTCCGACACCACCGCGATCGGCAGCGTGGTGTCCTTTAACAGCGCCTTCACCCGCTCTATCCGCAGCCGCCCGATGTAGTCGGCGGGCGCGCTGCCCACCAGATTGCGAAAGCGCCGCTCCAGCCCGCTGCGCGACAACCCCGTGGCCCGCGCCAGCTCGTCCACCGGCAGCTCGCGGTCGATTTGCCCATGAATCAAGTTGAGCGCGGCCCGCATCTTCGCATCGGTGATCGCCAGGGTGTCGGTCGATTGCCGGGTCACCACCCCGAGCGGTGCGATCAGCGTGGTGGTCGGACTGCGGTCCGCCCCGCGCAGTTGCCGGTCGAGCAGGGCCGCCGCCTCGTGGCCGATGCGTTCGCTCGCCGCCTGCACCCCCGAAATCGGCAGCGGCGACAGCCCGCACATCAGCTCGTCATCGGAGCCGCTCAGCAGGGCCACGTCCTGCGGCACGTGCAGCCCCGCCTTTTGGCAGGCGTGGATAATCTCTCGCCCCCCGCTCCAGGTGAAAACCGCCACCGGCTTGGGCAACGTGAGCAACCACGCGGCGAGGTTGTCGAGGTTCAGATTCCAGTCCGGCGCATGAAAACCCCGGCTCACCGTCACCGCGTGCACCGTGGCTTCGCACCCCTCCTCGGCAGCGACCGCAGCCACAAACGCGTCGCGCTGCCGGCTGACGTATTCGAGCCCGATCAGGCTGAGATAGGCAAAGTTCCTAAACCCGCGCTGGCGAAAGTAGGCCACCGCCAGGCGCGCCACCGCCTCCACGTCGTTGGCCACCCGTGGAAACTGCGGCCCCGCACACTGGATGGCCGAGACGTTCACCACCGGCACGGCGGCCGTGCTCAGGTTGAGCGCCGAAGCCGGACTGGCGATGCGGGCGATCACGCCCTCGCCCTGCCAGGCGGCTGGCAGGCTCACCGTGTCTTCCATTCCGCGCGGCTCGAAGAACAACTGCCACGGCCCGTGCTGGCGGCTATAGTTGTGAATCCCGCTGAGAATGCCGCGCCCCCAAGTGGTGGCGGTGTCGACCAACACCGCGATGCGCGGGGAGGCGGCGGCGGGCGGAGTTTTTTTGGCGTTGGCGCGGGGCATGAGGCAGAGGGGTGACGCAAAACCTAAGATATGATCCGTGATCAACTCTAGCGAAATCTCCCTCCGCTCGGGCATAATCGTGCCGTTAACTACCTCGTCGGCCCGCGCCCGCCCGTTGCGCCTGCCAACCGCCGCCGTCCGACCGTCCCAAGCCCGTCCCGATCCATCCCCGCCCGTCCCCCCTTTTTATCGCCATGCTGACCTCCGCTCCCGCCGAATCCCGTCAACTCAAGCAAGTCGACCTCGCCACCGATCTGGTGGTCGTCGGCGGTGGCTTAGCCGGCGTCGCCGGGGCCATCTCCGCCGCCCGCGCCGGCTCCCCGGTCGTCCTCATCCAGGATCGCCCCGTTCTCGGCGGCAACGCCTCCAGCGAGGTCCGCCTCTGGGCCCTCGGCGCCACCTCCCACATGGGCAACAACAACCGCTGGGCCCGCGAGGGCGGCGTGATCGACGAGCTGTTTGTCGAAAACACCTTCCGCAATCCCGAGGGCAACCCGCACCTCTTCGACGCCGTCCTCCTCGATAAGGTCATCGCGGAAAAAAACATCCGCCTGCTCCTCAACACCGCCGTCTTCGAGACCACCAAAACCGACGCCGACACCATCCGCTCGGTGCGCGCCTTTTGCAGCCAGAACGAGACCGTCTACGAAATAAGCGCGCCGCTGTTTTGCGACGCCTCGGGCGACGGCATCGTCGGCTTCCAGGCCGGCGCCGCCTTCCGCATGGGCGCCGAGGCGCAGGCCGAGTTCGGCGAGAAATTCGCCCCCGACGCCGAATACGGCGAACTGCTCGGCCACTCGATTTTCTTCTATAGCAAAAACGTCGGCCGCCCCGTCGAGTTCGTCCCGCCCTCCTTCGCCCTGACCGACATCACCAAAATCCCCCGCTTCGGCCAAATTGCCTCCAGCGACCTGGGCTGCGCCTTCTGGTGGCTCGAGTTCGGCGGGCGCCTCGACACCATTCATCAGACCGAGGAGATCAAGTGGGAGCTGTGGAAGGTGGTATACGGGGTCTGGAATTATATTAAAAACTCCGGCAAATTCCCCGAGGCCGCCAACCTCACGCTCGAATGGATCGGCACCGTCCCCGGCAAACGCGAGAGTCGCCGTTTTGAGGGCGACTATATGATGATCCAGCAGGACGTGATCGAACAACGCCGCCACGCCGACGCGGTCGGTTATGGCGGCTGGGCAATCGACCTGCACCCGGCTGACGGTGTGTATAGCGCCAAATCCGGCTGCACCCAGTGGCACAGCAAGGGCGTTTATCAAATCCCCTACCGCTCCTTATATAGTCGTAATATCAAAAACCTCTTCCTCGCCGGGCGCGTGATTAGTGTTTCTCACGTGGCCTTTGGTTCGACCCGGGTGATGGCCACCACCGCCCACTCCGCCCAAGCCGTGGGCATGGCCGCCGCGCTCTGCCGCGAAACCGGTCTGCTCCCCCGCGATCTGCTCGCCCCCGAACGCATGCGCGAGTTGCAAACCCGCCTGGCCCGCACCGGCCATTATATTCCCCACGTTAACCACCCCGAGTTGGCCAACTTGGCCGAAACCGCCACCGCCTCGGCCTCTTCCACCTTCGCCCTGGCCACCTTGCCAGCCGGCGAACTCCGGGCCGAACTCGACTGCCCCCGCGCCCTGATTGTGCCGGTGGCCGCCGGCCC
>CAMBUJ010000017.1 GCA_945871005.1 Opitutus sp. GAS368
CACTGCGCGGCCCGGAAAAACTCCGTCCCGCTGGTGCTTTCCCCCCGCGGTATGATGAGTCCGTGGGCCTGGAACCACCGGCGCTGGAAAAAACGCCTCGCCGCCTGGCTGGTCCACCCCAGCGCCTTCGCCGCCGCCAGCGGCTGGCACGCGACCTGTGAGGCCGAAGCCGCAGACATCCGCCGCCTCGGCTTTCGCCAGCCCATCTGCGTGGCCCCCAATGGCGTCGTGCCCCCTTCGGCTGCGGCCGAAGCGAGCGAGGCCGCACAGTGGCGCGCGCGCCTTCCCGAGCTGGCCGGTCGCCGGGTGGCGCTGTTTTACTCCCGCTTTCACGCCAAAAAGCGGGTGATCGAATTGATCGACCTTTGGCTCGCCCAGACGCGGGGCGACTGGCTGTTGCTCATCGCCGGCATTCCGGAAGCCTACTCGGTCAATCAGCTCGAAGCCTACGTCCTGCGCCAGGGCGGTGGCGGGCGGATTCTCGTGGCGGATGGAGCCGGGCAACCGCCGCCCTATGCCGCAGTCGATCTGTTTTTACTCCCGTCACATTCGGAAAACTTTGGACTGGTGGTGGCCGAGGCCCTCGTGCGCGGCGTGCCCGTACTCACCACCGACGGCGCCCCTTGGCAGGAGTTGGCTCGCGTGGGCGCGGGGCAGTGTGTGTCGTGGCGCGACTTCGGTCCCGCGCTCGACACCCTGCTTCAAACCACGCCGGAGGAGTTAACCGCCTCGGGAGAACGCGGTCGGCGCTGGGCCAGCGAAACCTTCGCTTGGGATAAAACCGCGGGCATCCTCGCCAACTTCTACACCTCGCTGACCGCCCCGGCATGAGTCATTCCCACGAGTCCCACCGTCTAACCTGGCTGGAAAAAACCGTACTGGTCCACGTCACGGCGCTGCTCCTGTTTTCTTCGTGGGCGTTTGGCGGTAACATCTGGTGGGCTCGGCTGACCCTGTCGATCTGGGCCAGTCTTTCGCTGCCGCTCTGCATCGCTGCGTTTTTCCAAGGCCGCAGCCGCGGTCGTCACGCCCGCCGGAAACTGGTGTGGTTAATCCCCCCCGCGCTCTACGCCGCCTTGGTCGTGGCCAGCACCTTCAACCCGAGCTTCGCCGAAGCCTTTATCGCGGGGACGACGTTGTTGGCCCATACTGGGGCGGCACTACCCGCTTGGCCGAGCACGGTGAGCGCGGAGCAGTCGCTCGACTCGCTCGGGTTCGGGGCCGGCCTTTACCTAGCCGCCTTCAACCTGGCGGTGGTCGTTCGCAGTCGGCGTGCCCTGTATTTCTTAATGATTCTGATCTGTGGGAACGCTCTGGTCCTCGCGGTGGTGGGCACGGTACAAAAACTCTCTGCCGCCGGTTTTTATTTTGGGGCGGCCACTTCGCCCAATACCAAGTTTTTCGCCACCTTCATTTACTACAATCATTGGGGCGCGTTCATGGTGCTGTGTTTGGCGACGACCGCCGGCCTGCTTTTTAACCAGGCGCGCCACCACCGCGGCCGCGATCTCTGGCAATCGCCTTTCAGCGCGGCCTTGGTCGGCTTTCTCTTCATCGCGATCAGCGGACCGCTGAGTGCCTCCCGCGCCGCCACCGTGATGTCGGCGCTCCTGGTGGCGGTGGCCACCGGGCATGCATTGTTTCGTCTGGCTGCGGCCCGCCGCCGCACCCACCGGCCGGTGTGGCCCGCCGTCACCACTCTCTTGGTTGTGGTCACCCTGACCGTCGCCGCAGTCGGCTGGCTGGGATTTCGGGGGATCAGCGAGCGCTACCACCAAACTCAGGAGGCCCTGGCGCAGAACCAATCGCTGTGGGGAGAGCGCCTCGATGTTTATGCTGACACCGCCGAGTTAGTCCAACGCCAGCCCCTGTTCGGCTGGGGCCTGAACAGTTACGATATTGCCTTTCAGTTGATCCGTGAGCGCTCGATCGCGGCCAACCGTCAGTACGAAAACCATTACGCCACCGCCCACAACGACTGGCTTCAATCACTGGCCGAAACCGGAATCATCGGCACCGCCCTGCTCCTGCTGACCCTCGGAGTCCCTCTGGCTGGACTGACGTGGCGCAAACTCGGCCACCCGGTGGTGGCCTACCCGCTGCTCGGGCTGGGAATCGTACTGCTTTACGCGCTGATCGAATTCCCCTTTTCCTGCGGGGCCTTTCTGGTCACCTTCTGGGTCCTGTTCTTCACCGCGCTGCGCAAAGCCGAGCTGACGATCGAGCCCCCACCCCAAGCCCCATGAGTGATAAACGGCCCATTTCCGTCGTCATCTTGACGCTCAACGAGGAGAAAAATCTCCCGGCCTGCCTCGCCAGCGCCGCCGGGTGCGACGACATCGTCGTGCTTGATTCCGGCTCAACCGACCGCACGGTGGAAATCGCCCGGGCGGCCGGAGCGAGGGTTTACATTAACGACTTCAAAAACTTTGCGCAGCAGCGTAACCACGCCCACGAGGTGATCCCGTTTCGGCACGAGTGGGTTTTTCATCTGGATGCCGACGAAACGCTCTCGCCGACGTTGATCGCCGAGTGTGCCGAATGCGCCGCCTCGCCGGCTTCGGCGCAACTCGACGGGTTTTATGCCGCGCCGCGGATGTTTTTCCTGGGCCGGTGGATTCCCCGCTGCACCGACTATCCAGCCTGGCAAGCCCGCTTCGCCCACACCCGCCGCTTCCGGTTTATCGAGGTCGGCCATGGACAACGCGAAGCGCCCGGTCTGCGGCTTGGCCGTCTCAAACACCCCTACGACCACAACCTTTCCTCTCAGAGTAACGCCGAAATCCGCGCCAAACACGGCCGCTACGCCCAGACCGAGGCGGCCGCCTTTCTCGCCGCGGCGCGAACCGCCTCGGCCCTTTGGCTCGATCTCCGCTCGACCAATGCGCTTGCCCGTCGGCGGGCGTTAAAAGAAGCCAGTTACCACCTGCCGGCCCGCGGGATGCTGCGCTTTGTGTATCAATACCTTTTTCGCGGCGGCTGCCTCGACGGCGCCCCTGGGCTGGCGTACTGCCGCTTGCTCGCCGCCTACGAACAAGCCATTTCGAGAGAGATTCGGAAACGTAAAACGGGGGCACTCGTGCGCTCAGCGTGACCCCGCGTCCCCACTCGCCCCCCCCCGCCCCGCATGCACCAAAACCGTAAAGTCGCCTACCTGCTGCTGCTGCTCGACCTCGGGTTGCTGGCAATCGCCTTTAACTCCACCGGGTGGTTGCGTGGCATCCTGGTTAATGGAGGCTGGATCCTCGGCCCGCTGGTGGTGCCAGCGCTGCTGCTCTTCGCGGCCTTCTTTCTGATCGACGCCTACAACTCGCAAACCGACATGATGAGCCTCGACTACACCAGCGAGCACATCATCGCCGTGTTTTTCGCCTTTGTCGGCACGCTGCTGGTCACCTTCGCCTTCCTGCCGGACGGTTATCCCCTCCAGCAAAGTCGCGGCGTGATCGCACTCGGGTTTTTGTTAATCACCCCGGTTTCCCTAGGCTATCGGCGCCTGATCTACTCGCGCACCCACGCTTCGCGTCAGGCGAAATCACTGCTGTTTATCGGTGACGACGAGAGCCAACATCTTTTCGCCCAAGAATGCACCCGCATGGGCTATCACCAGCCGGTGATCTACGCCGCCCCCTCACCGTCCCCGGAAGACGATCCCACGGGCGCCGCCACCCTCGATCACCTGCTCGGGCAGATTGAAACCGGCGGGATCGAAATCGAAGCCATCGTCCTGCGCGAAAACAACCGCGACTTGCGCGCCCGGCTCTCTCTGCAGCTGGTGGACCTGTATTTCCGCGCCGTGCCCACTTACACGCTCGAGCTGTTTCACCAGGTCTATTGGCGCAAAATCCCAATCTACCGCCTCAACCAAACCTGGCTTTTCCAAGAGGGTTTCAAAATCGCCCGCGAGCCGGTTTTTAAGCACTTGAAACGCTTCAGTGATGTCGCCCTATCGCTCGGAGTACTCACTTTGGGTGCGCCGCTCTTGCTGCTCATTGCGCTAGCCATCTGGTGCGACGATCGCGGCGCGGTTCTGTTTAGTCAGACGCGTATCGGCCAAAACCGCATCCCGTTTCGGCTTTTCAAATTCCGCACCATGCGCGCCAACGACGGCACCGCTGCCTACACGACGGCCGGCGACCTGCGCATCACCCGGGTGGGCAAATTCCTCCGCACCTATCGGCTCGATGAACTGCCCAAGATGCTCAACGTGTTTTTGGGCGACATGAGCCTAATCGGCCCGCGCGCCGAATGGGACAAACTGGTCGGCGAGTATGAACAGCAGATTCCCTGTTATCATTTCCGACACCTGGTTAAGCCCGGCATCACCGGTTGGGCCCAGGTGAACTATCCCTACGGTGCCAATCTCGACGACACCCTGCGCAAACTGGAGTTCGACCTGTATTACATCCGCCACTTCTCGTTTCTGATCGACGCGTCGATCGTCCTGAAAACCATCCACGTCATGTTGTTTGGCAAAGGCCGCTAGGCGTCGGGGGTGGGCAGTGAGTCCGTTGGGTGTGGCCTTGAGCGTGAACTCAGGGAGGCTCGCCCGCTAACACCTCGCTCGCTCAGTCCGGTTCATTTTCGGCTCTTTATTCTTCCCTATCGCCCCCGCCGTTCGCCGCCGCTTTCTTGCACCCCTCAACCGCATGACCAACCGCTTTTATACTAGCTTTGACGAAGAGGTCTGGGGCGGCGCCCGCAAGGGCGACTACCGCACCGCCTTCCAGGTCGATCGTGACCGGGTCATCCACGCCCACGCCTTCCGCAAGCTCCAGTCCAAGACCCAGGTGTTCTTGTCCGGCGAATACGATTTCTACCGCACCCGCCTGACCCACTCCATGGAGGTCGCCCAAATCGGCCGCTCGATCTGCCACTACCTGCGCACCCAAGGCGGGCCGCTCGGGCCGGATTTTTATATTGATAGCGACCTGGTCGAGGCGGTTTGCCTCTCGCACGATCTCGGCCACCCGCCGTTCGGCCACTCCGGCGAGCGCACCTTGCAGGAATTGATGAAGCCGTACGGCGGTTTCGAGGGCAACGCCCAGACCCTCCACCTGCTCACCGAGACGCTTTATCAGGACGAGGCCAGCGTGCGCGGCATGCAGCCCACCCGCGCACTGCTCGACGGGGTCTTGAAATACAAAAAGCTCCGCGGCGAATTCGCCCAGCCCCCGCGTAATCATTTTCTCTACGACCCCCAGGTCATTTACCGCGATTTTGTGTTCGGCGGCACGGCGATCCCGGAGGAGTTACACGTCGGCGAGCAGTTAAACGCCTTCAAAAGCGTGGAGTGCCAGATTATGGACTGGGCCGATGATGCGGCTTATTCGCTCAACGATGTGGTCGACGGGGCCAAGGCGGGTTTTCTTACCAGTGACCGGATTGAGAGTTGGGCGGCCGGAGCGGGCATCGATGCCGAAGGCCAGCAACACCTGGAAACCCTGATTAATGCGATTCGCGGCGACCGCTTGGAGGCGGTTTTCTCGGAGAAAATCGGCGCGTTTATCACCGCCTGCCGACTGCGCCCGCAGCGCAATTTCATGGCGGGTAAAACCCACCGCTACGCCTTCGAGTTGGTGGTCGCCCCGGCCGCGTTGCGCGAGGCGCAGTTTTACAAGCAGATGGCCAACGACATCATTTTCGAAAGCCCGCAGCTCCAGCAGATCGAACACAAAGCGCGCAACGTGCTTTTCAGCCTGTGGACATCGTGCTGGCGCAACTATGTGGAAAAGGGCGACCGGGTGATCAACATCCTGCCGCCGCGGGTCGGTCGATTGGTCGAGGCGGAACCGACCGTCGACGGCAAGGCACGGCGGATCTGCGACTGGTTGGCCGGTCTCACCGACGGCATGATCGTGCGCACCTACAAGCGGCTCAACGACCCCGATTTCGGGTCGTTGCGCGACCTGAGTTAAAAGGCGGGCGGGAGCTGGCGCCAACCAACACGAATCCGTCGTCCCTCTACGTGTAGTGTACAAATCCGAACTACGCCGGCAGGTGGCCGGCGCGGACGGCGGCGGCAATTAACTCGGCTGCGTGCTCCCACACCGCGGCTGCCCCCTCGGCGATGTGTTGGCCGCGGGCGATAACCCGGTCGCTGGTCACGCCGTTTTGGCGCCAGGCGACGCCCTCGGTCAGGCAGTTTTGCAGCATCGGCTGAAAGCGATCGAGCGCGCCGGCGAACTTGGCTTCCGGGGTGACCCGCGCCTCGAATTCATCCCAAAGACCGCGGAACTCGGCGGTTTGATCGGCGGGGAGCAGCCCGAAGATGCGCTCGGCTGCGCGCGACTCGCGGGCGTGCTGGTCGGCTTGTTGCGCGGTGGAATAGGCGAAGGTGTCGCCGGCGTCGATTTCCACGAGGTCGTGGATGAGCAACATTTTGAGGACTTTTAAGACGTCGAGGTTCGGGGTGTTGGCGTGTTCGGCCAGCACCAGCACCATCAGGCAAAGGTGCCAGGAATGCTCCGCGTCGTTCTCTTGGCGCCGGCTCTGGGTGAGCAGGGTCTGGCGGAAGATCTCCTTTAACTTGTCCACTTCGACGATGAACTGGATTTGTTGAACTAAACGCGCGTTGGCCATGCCGACTCGATGGCTTTCAGCCCTGCACTTGGCGAGTCTGGAGGCCGTTCCCTGCCACTGGCCCGGAGCTGAGTGTCGCCTAATAGGTGGCACGCGGATTCGAGGTTAATACCAGTGAACCAGTTACAGTTCCGAGCACGGAGGAGGAGGTGCGGGGCGGTTGGCCGCCGCCGCGATTTTGCCCGGGGAAAATGAGGCCTAAGCTTTTCCTTGCTTGCGGGGGCGGTGGGCTTTTCCCTTGCGGGCTATTTTCCCATGAAAATCCTCGTCGCCGACAAGATCTCACCTAAGGGAGTTGCCTACCTGCGCCAGCAGCCGGGCTTTGAAGTCATTGAGGCCTATGGCTCCACTCAGGAGCAGGTCCTCGCTCTCGTCAAAGACGTGCACGCCATCGCCGTGCGCTCTGAGACGAAAATCACGCGCGCCATCCTTGAGGCCGCGCCGCTCTTGAAGGTCGTGGGCCGCGCCGGCGTCGGCGTGGACAACGTCGATGTCGATGCCGCCACCGAGCGTGGTGTCGTCGTCATGAACACCCCGGCCGGCAACACCATTGCCACCGCCGAACTCACCTTCACCCACATCCTCTGCGGCGCCCGCCCCGTCGCCCAAGCCGCCGCCTCGATGAAGGCCGGCCAGTGGGACCGCAAGAGCTTCAGCGGTATCGAGCTTTTCAAGAAGACAATCGGCGTGGTCGGTTTCGGCCGCATCGGTGGCGAAGTCGCCAAGCGCGCCCAGGCCTTCGGTATGCGCGTGCTCGCCTACGATCCCTACCTCGCCCCCGCCCGCGCCAAGGCCATGCAGGTCGAGTCGGTCAGCCTAGATGAGCTGCTCACCCAGTCGGATTACATCACGGTCCACATGCCGATGACCGACGACACCCACCACATGATCAACGAGGCCGCCTTCGAGAAGTGCAAGAAGGGCCTGCGCATCTTCAATTGCGCCCGCGGTGGTATCATTAAGGAAACCGCTTTGATCGCCGCGCTCAAGTCGGGCAAAGTCGCCGCCGCCGGCCTCGACGTGTTCGAGGAAGAGCCCCTCGCCAAGGACAGCGAGCTGCGTTCGCTCCCCAACGTCGTGCTCACCCCTCACCTCGGCGCTTCCACCAGCGAGGCCCAGGAAGCCGTCGGTATCGAGGTCGCCGAACAGATCGCCGACCTGCTCATCAGCGGCGCAGTACGCAACGCGGTTAACCTTCCCTCGGTTGACGCCGCCACCGCCAAGATGCTCGCCCCCTACATCGATCTCGGCACCAAGCTCGGCACCCTCGTCCAGCAGATCGCCCCCGCCCAGATCGCCACCCTGCGCATCACCTACGCCGGCAAGATCGTCGAAATCGATGCCAACGCCATCACCCGCTCGATCGAGCGCGGCTTCCTCCGCCGCATCAGCGAGGACGTTAACACCGTTAACGCTCCGTTCGTGCTTCAGCGCCTCGGTATCCAGGCCGACGTGACCAGCAGCAACGTCGCCTGCGACTACTCCGAGTTGATCACCGTCGAGGCCATCAACGCCGCCGGCGAAGTCTTCTCGGCTTCCGGCACCTTGATCGGTAAGACCAACGAGCCCCGCATCGTAGGCATCAACGGCCGCGAGGTCGAGGTCGCCGCCGAAGGCAAGCTGCTGGTTCTGGAAAACGTCGACCAGCCCGGTATGGTTGGCGCCGTCGGCACCCTGCTCGGCAAGGACAAGGTTAACATCGCCGACATGTCGCTGAGCCGCCTGACCCCCGGCGGCACCGCCTACATGGTGGTGCGCGTGGACACCGAGCCCAGCGAGGCCGCCCGTAACGAACTGAAGAACAACCCGGCCATCAAACAGGCCAAGTTCATCCAGCTCTAAGTGCAGCCCTAAGGTAGGAGCCCGCTGAGGGGCGATGTCACCCATCGCCAACCAGCGGGTTCCTACCTCTTTTTTTTACCATGTTCATCCCTCTGACCATCGCCGCGGTCGTCGGCTACCTGTTTGGCGCCATTCCCTTCGGCTACATCGTGGCGCGGGCCTATGGGATTAACATCTTCGAGCACGGCAGCAAAAGCCCGGGCGCGACCAACGTGAAGCGGGTGCTGGGCAAACGAGCCGGCAACACCGTGTTCGCCCTCGATGCGCTCAAGGGCGCCGCTGCCGCCGGCTGGCCGCTGCTGTTCGCGCAATGGGCTGCCTACAAGAGCGCGGGGTCCTCGATCGCCGCCGTGGCAACCGCCGCCCACCAGGAGACCACGTGGACCATTTTCATCGCCAACGTTAAAGTGCTCACCCCAGAAACGGTGATCCCGGTGGCGGTCGTCGGGCTACTCTGCGCGGTGGTCGGGCACGGGTTTTCCTGCTTCACCCGCTTCAAGGGCGGCAAAGGCGTGGCCACCTCAGCGGGCGGATTTGTTGTGCTCATGCCGGTGGTGACGCTGATCGCCCTGACGGTGTGGCTGGTGACATTTTACGCGTCCCGCTACGTTTCACTGGCCTCGATTGTCGCCGCGGCAGCGATTCCGGTGGCGGCGTTTTTACTCAAGGAGCCGACCCTGGTGGCCTGGCTGGCGGTGGCGATTGGGGTGTTTGTGATCGTGCTGCACCGCGCCAACATCAAACGCCTGCTCGCGGGAACGGAAAACCGCTTCGTTAAAAAGACGGCCGCCGAGCAGGCCTGAGGGCCGGTGGCGGGGTTAGCGGGCCGATCCGCCCCGCATGACTAAAAGGCTCGCCTAAAGCGGGCCATTCACCGGGCGGCAGTGCCCCGCTGAATACTTGGCCGGGGACGGCCAACCCTACAGTCGGAGCCGCCTGATTGGCGCGTGTAGCGTTGGCCGTCCTCGGCCAAGGGTTGGGGACTCCCCGCTCAAACCGCAGGCGCGAGGGTCTGGGCGCGCTGACCGGCCTGCACAGAGACCGGCTTGCGGCCGCCGAGCCAGGCGCGCACGCGGCCAGCCAGAAAATCGATGTAGGGCGGCTGGTCGTTGAGGCAAGGCACGTGTTGAAACCACTCGCCGCCGGCGTGCAGAAACTCCTCTTTGCCCTCGCCGGCGATTTCTTCGAGCGTTTCCAAGCAGTCAGTCACAAAAGCGGGGGTCATCACCAACAGGCGCTTTTTCCCCTCCTTGGGCAGACGCTCCAACTCGAAGTCGGTGTAGGGGGTCAGCCAGGGCTCGCCCGCCAGGCGCGACTGGAACGAGACGGTGTGTTTTTCGGCCGTGATGCCGGCGCGTTTCACGAAGGCCTGGGTGGTTTTCAGCACTTGCGCCTTGTAGCAGGTGGCGTGGGCCGGGCTGCAGGTATTGCAGCAGTCATTGACCAGCGTGCAGTGGGCCTTGGATGAATCGGCCTTGCGCAGGTGGCGCACCGGGATGCCGTGGTAGCTCACCAGCAGCATGTCGTGGGGCATCGCCAAGTAGGGAGCGGACACTTGATAAAGCGCCTCGATGTAGTCGGCGTCCTCGTAGAACGGCTGGACGGTTTCGATGGCCAGCGGGCGGGTGAGCTTGGCGGCCTCGTCCTGGACTTTAACCACCACCGTTTCCCACGACGACATGGCGTAGTGCGGGTATTGAGGGAAAAGCAAAACGTCGGTCACCCCGTCGACGATCATCTGGGCGAGCACGGAGGCGATCGAGGGCTGGTCGTAGCGCATCGCCAGGTAAACCGGGGCCTCGCTGCCGAGTTCGGTGGCCAGCTTTTGCCGCACGCTCTTAGAAGTGACCACCAGGGGCGAACCCTCGGCGGTCCAGATCTCCTGATAGGCCTTGGCAGATTTGGGCGCCCGCGTGGGGGTGATCACGCAGTTGACGAGCAGTTTGGCCAGCCAACGCGGATTGATGTCGATGACCCGCTCATCGCCCAAGAACTCGCGCAAGTAGCGACGGACATGGGGGACGGAAGTGGATTCGGGAGAACCGAGATTGACGAGAAGGACGGCGCGCTTGGACATGGGTGGAGATTGGTCGCACGTTTTGTGCCCGTGTCAAATGGAGGCTGTGCGGGGCAGTGATTTAGCCAGAGGCGAGGCGGGGCGATGGTGTCGTTTCGCGACGAGGGTGCAGCCCATCCCTACAGCCGTTGGGACTCATCCGGTGCCGCAGCCGGCTGCCCGAGTTAACCCCGCACGTCCGGTTTGATCCCGCTCGCCAACAAGGTTTCGAAACCGGGTTCATGCTCCTCGCGCGCCACGGTATTCACTTCGACCTGACCAAACCCGGCTTTTTTCAAAAACCCGTGCAGGGCACTTTCCTTAAACCCAAGCCACTCGTCGGCATAAAGCTCGTGGGCTTTTTCGAAGGTATGCTCCTTCAAGTCGAGAATCAGCACCTGGCCGCCGGGTTTAAGAATGCGATAGGCCTCCTTAACTGCCGACTCCGGGTGAAGCGCGTGATGGAGAGCCTGGCTCAAAATGGCCAGATCGACCGACTGGGCGGGCAACGGAACGTTTTCTATATCGCCTAGTTTATAGCTGAGGTTGGCCAGCCCGTTCTTGGCCGCGAGCTCGGTGCCGACCTCGACCATGCGCGGAGCGTTGTCGATGCACCAGACCTGGCGGGCCCGGCGGGCCAAAAGCTGGGAAAGCAACCCTTCGCCGGCGCCAAGATCGGCAATGACGATGTGGGGCGTCAGACGCAGGGCCAGATGGCCAATCGCCTCCCAGGAGCGGCCGGGGCAGTAGTTTTTACCCAGTTTGCCGGCAATGAGGTTAAAATACTGCTCCTGATGATCGCGGCGCTTTTTGAGGATGCGCTCCAGGTTGGACCGATCCTCGCCGAGCTCGGGCAGCTCGGCCACCGAATCGCATGCCGCGTGCAACAGCGCGAGCGTGCGCTTATCGAGCGTGCTGCGGAGCGAATAAAAGGCCTTTTTGCCATCGCGGCGGTCGCCGACCAAATCGGCCTGGCGGAGCTGGGCGAGCTGCGAGGAGATGCGCGACTGCGCCATGCCGAGGATTTCCTGCAGCTCGGCGACCGAGAGCTCCTCGCGCAACAGGAGCGCGAGCAGTCGCAGGCGGGTCGGGTCGGAGAGGAGCTTGAGCGTGTCCCAGGCTGCGTTCACGTCAGAGGTATTCGCGGCGCAGGTTGCTGGGCAACTGGCCGAGCTCCTCGCGGTATTTGGCGACCGTGCGGCGGGCAATGTTGATGCCTTTTTCCTGCAGCTTTTTCACGATCTCCTGGTCACTCAGTGGCTGACTGCGATCCTCGCCCTCCACCAGGTCGTTGATCATGTCCTTGACGCTGGTGTTCGAGACCGACGCGCCACCATCGGCTTGGTAGCCGGGGGTGAAAAAGAACTTGAAGTCGAAAACGCCGTGGGGAGTGAGGATGTATTTATTGGCGATGGCCCGGCTTACCGTGGTCTCGTGCACCCCGACCACGTCGGCGATCTGCGTCATGGTGAGCGGCCGCAGCTTGGAAACGCCGGACTCGAAGAACTCGAGCTGGGCCTTGAGGATTTCCCGGGTAATACGCTCAATGGTCTGCTGACGCTGGTCGATCGAGTTGATCAAAAACTTGCCCGAGCGGATGCGCTCACGGACATAGTCGCGCTCCTCCTTGGAGAGGGATCCCTTGGCGATCAGATCCTTGTAGGTACTCGAAATGCGGAGACGAGGGATGTAGTCGCTGTTGAGATGAATTTTCCACTCGTCGCCGTCTTTTTCGACGGTCACGTCGGGCACCACCACCCGGTTGCTATCATCGGCAAAACGGCGACCGGGAGCCGGGTCGAGGGTGCCGACTTCCTCGATGGCCTCCTGGATATCGTCGGTGTGGATCCCGAGTTTGCGCGAGAGCTCTGGGATACGGCGGCGGGTGAGCAACGCGAAGTGGTCGCGAATGATCCGGGCGGCGAGCGAGTCAGCCCGGCCTTTTACGGCGAGCTGGAGCAGGAGACATTCGCCGAGGTTGGCCGCGCCGATGCCGGCGGGCTCGAAGGTTTTTATTTGGCGGGCAGCTTCCTGCACTGATGCGAGCGCGATGCCTGTTTGCAGGGCCACGTCGGCGGGGGTCTGGGTAAGGAAGCCGCGATCGTCGAGGCTGCCGACGAGGTGATTCATCGCCAGAAGCACGTCGGGGGGGGTGTCGGCCAGCTCGGCTTGGCGCATCAGGTGCTCTTGGAGGGAGGTCTCAGTGACCAGCGAGTCGAAGAAGTGCTGGCGCCGTTCGGCATCCTCGGCGGTGTAGGGCTGGGCGCCGCCGGCCTGGGACATGTAGTCCTTCCAGTCGTCGTCGAGCTTGCTGAGGATGTCGTATTCCTTGGAGAAATCCATCTCCTCGCGGTTGTCGGCTCCTTCGCCGCTTTCGTTGTTTTCGGACGCGCTGTCCTTTTGCTCCTGGTCGAGGCTGACGCCCTCCATGGGGAGTTCCTCCAGAGTTGGATTACTCTGCAACTCCTCTTGGATGACGGAGCGCAGATCGAGGGCGGCGACCTGCAATATTTTCAGCGAATGCCGCAGCTGCGGGGCAAGAACCAGCGACTGATTCTGGCGCTGCCGGATGTCCTGACTGAAGCCTTGGCCGCTCATAGGGTTGCCAGAGGCTCCGGTAGGGGCTCAGCCATGAGTGTCTTCAGGTAGGCGCCCAGTTTCTCGTTGGTCGGGCCGTAGCCGCCACTGTACAGGTAAACCTCCAAATCGTGGAGCATCTCGAAGGCGCTCTGGTAACGCAGTTCGCGGTCACGCTGCAGGGACTTCTGGATGATGACCTCCAGGCGCGGGTCGATTTCCGGGCGGAGTTCGGAAAACGTGGGAATGGGCAGCTCGAGGATGTTGCGCCGCGAGACCAAGCGGTCGGTGTCGCGGAAGATGTTCCGGCCCAACAGAAGCTCGGTCAGGACAATGCCCAAGGGGAACAGATCGGCCCGCGCGTCGGTCACCGCGAAATTGGCCTGTTCGGGCGAGAGGTAGTCGTCCTTGCCGGCGATGACTTTGCCTTCCTCGTTATGCATGAGGTCGAGGGCCTTCGCGATGCCGAAGTCGGTCAATTTAACGTCCCCCTCGTGGGCGATCATCACGTTTTTCGGGCCGATGTCGCGGTGCACGATACCGAGCGGGCGACCTTCCTTGTCGAGCTTTTGGTGCGCGTAGGCTAGGCCGCGGGCGATGCGGGAAATAATGAACGCGGCGATATCCACCGGCATCAACCGCCCCAGGGCGGTCTGCCGCTCGATCAACTGCTCGAGGTTCACCCCGGACACGTACTCCATCACCATGAAATACTGGCCGCCGATCGTGCCGAGGTGGTAGGTCTGGACGATGTTGGTGTGAATCAAGTTGGCGACCAGTCGGGCTTCGCCGATAAAATTTTTCTGAAACTCCTCAATGGTCGAGTATTCCTCGCGGATGAGTTTAACCGCGACGACCTTGGTGAAACCACCTGAGCCGCGTTGCAGGGCTTCGTAAACCACACCCATACCGCCTTCTGCGATAGTCCGGGTCATCTCATAATGAAGTTCGTTAAAGATGTGTTTAATGTTGGCCACAGGGGCTGAGACAATGTGAGCCCTGCGCCGCTGGCAAGAGGGGAAATCAGCCCTAGCACGGGAATTGCTACACCCATTGACAGACTCGCTGAGTCGACCCTAAGTTGGGCCCATGATCACGCTCAGCCCTCGTGCCGCCGCCCAAGTCCGAGTCATGCAAGCCGAACAGGCGCCGCCCCCGCAACCCCTGCGGGTGCTCATCGAAACGGGTGGCTGCTCGGGCTTTCAATACGGCCTGTCCTTCGACGCGCCCAAGGCCGACGACACCCACTTCACCAGCGAGGGCATCGCCCTAGTGATCGACCCGACCAGCCTCGCCTACCTGGACGGCTCGGTGGTTGATTTTGACGACGGCCTCCACGGCAAGGGCTTCGAAATCAAAAACCCCAACGCCCAGAGCACCTGCGGCTGCGGCAAGTCGTTTAACTGAGCGCCCGCCGTGTGCTAGGGCCGCAGTCGGGTGGCCTTGAGCGTGAGCTCAAGGTGGCGCGGGCGGGGAAAACACCCCGGACTCACATCCGGAGCCACGGCAAGCAGGATGGCCTTGATGATTGATCCCAATGTTACGCAGAGGGATTTACCAATAATCAGAACTGCGCCCGCCGCCTTATTTGACCGCGATGTGCAGGGCCACCGAGCCCAAGGTCATGCGCTTCACCTCAACCGAGCGGCCACCGGCCCGGAGGATTTCCGCGGTCATCGCGGCGTGGTCGGGATAGCGCTCAATCGAGCCGCACAAGTATTCGTAGGCGCCGCGGTCTCCGGTCACCACCGCCGCGATCGAGGGGAGCAGCCGCTTGAGGTAAAAGTAGTAAAACGGCCGAAACCACGCATAGGGCTGTGAAAATTCGAGCACGAACAGCCGGCCACCGGGCCGGAGCACCCGGAGCATCTCGCCGAGAGCGAGGTGGCGATCGGCCATGTTGCGCAATCCGAAGGAAATCGTGACCGCATCGTAGCACGCGTCGGCCAGCGGCAGGGCCATGCCATCACCTTGACGGAAGGTGATATTGGGGCAGCGCCCGCTGCTTTGCTGTTTGATGACCGCCTCGTCGAGCATCGGCTGACAGAAATCCATGCCCGTGATTTGGGTGGTCGGCGGCAGCCCCTTGCTCAGGGCGAAGGCCACATCGCCGCTGCCCGTGGCCAGATCGAGTACATCGGGGGTCGGCTGGCGCCGGACGGCAGCCACCAAGCGGTGCCGCCACCACACATCGACGCCCCCGCTGAGCAGACGGTTCGCCACGTCGTAACGACGCGCGATACGGGCAAACATGGAATTGACTGCGATGGGATCGGGCATGGCGGTGAAAAGAGCTAAGGATTGGGTTTGCCGCTACGATACTAATTATCGGGGCAGACGCCCAAAGTGGTCGGTCTGAGTGGCAGGCCAACTCCCACCGGGCCTCCGAATCTGGGCCACCCCGAGGCGCTTTGAACCACACCGTCGCAGCCCAAGTGGCATATTGACCCACCGACCGCGGGCCTGGCGCTTCCGCGCAAACCAAGAAAACACGGATTCAATTACCTGTTAATGGGTTAATAAAACCGAAGCCGCGTGGCATTACGTATGCAGGTCATAAGGCAGGCCGCACCCCGCGACCGCTCTCGACCTCTGGATCGGGTAACAGAGGTCAGGAAAAGCGAGTCATTACCCGACTAGAAAACACCAAGCCATGAGAACGATTACCCGTTGGGATCCCGTAAGGGAGTTAAATGAATTCCAGAACCGCCTAGCGCCTTTTTTTGGCCGGTCGGTTCTGCCCGCGATACAAGACGAGTCCACAGAAATGATGACCAGTGGTGAGTGGGCCCCGCTCGTCGACATCGCCGAGGATGACAAAGCCTACCTGATCAAAGCCGAACTGCCCGAAGTGGAAAAAAACGACATCAAGGTCACCTTGGAACGCAGCATCCTGACAATCTCCGGCGAGCGCAAAGCCGAGAAAGAAGAGAAGGGCAAACGCTTCCACCGGATCGAGCGCTCCTACGGGTCGTTCGTCCGTAGCTTTACCCTGCCCGATGATGCCGATGCCGAGCATGTTTCGGCGGACTTTAAGAACGGTGTCCTGCACGTGCGGGTGCAAAAGACCGAGCAGTCCAAACCCAAGCAAATCGATGTGAAGGCGGCGTGATCGCCCCAACCATCCCCGAACCCAAGAAGGCGGGCAGGACTGGGTGCACTTCCCGCTTTTTTCCAACCCTGTAGCCGCGCGCGCCCCCCCCGCGAAGGGCACCTCCCGCGAGCGCGCCACCGCCACTCGGTCCGCCCTGCCCCCCGCCCACCCTGCCCTCGGCCGGTTTTTCCGACCGAGGGTTTTCGTTAAATCCAGCCCAGGCCGGACTCAGCCCGCGATCAGGCTCTGCCCGGTCATCTCGGCGGGCTTAGCCAAGCCCATCAAATGCAACACGGTCGGGGCGATGTCCGCCAAGCGCCCGCCGGAGCGCATCTTCGTGCCCGCTTTGGTCAGCCCCTCGCCGACCACAAACACCTCGACGAGGTTGAGGGTGTGGGCGGTGTGCGGGCCCTGGAGGGTGGCGTCCCACATCTGCTCGGCATTACCGTGGTCGGCACAAATCACCGCCTGGCCGCCCACCTGCTTGAGCGCGGCGAGTAGTTCGCCCACGCCCGCATCGGCGGCCTCGCAAGCCTTGACCGTGGCCGGAACCGAGCCGGTGTGGCCAACCATGTCCGGATTGGCGAAGTTGACGGCGATGAAGCCGTATTTACCGGAAAGAATGGCCTCCTTGGACAGCGCGGTGACCTCGGCGGCGCTCATCTCGGGCTGCATGTCGTAGGTCGGCACCTTCGGGCTGGCCGGGCAGGCGTTGACCTGACCGGGGAACGGCTCCTTGCGGTAGTTGTTAAAGAAGAAGGTGACGTGCGGGTTCTTCTCGGTCTCAGCGCAGCGGAACTGGGCAATGCCTGCGGCGGCAACGACTTCGCCGAGGATGTTTTTGAGCTTTTCGGGCTTGGGCGAGATGACCTTCACCGGCAGACCCGCCTCGTATTCGGTCATGGTGGCGTAATAGAGGTCGAGCTTCGGGCCGCGGTTAAACTCGGTGAAGTCATCCATCACAAAAGCCCGGGTGATCTCGCGGGGACGGTCGCCGCGGTAGTTGTAAAACACGACGGCGTCGCCGTTTTGGAAGGTCGCCAGGGGTTTGCCCGCGCCGTCGACGATCGCGGTGGCCGGGACGAATTCATCGCCCTTCTGGGTCTCGCTGAGCGGGTTTTCGTAGTAACTCTGGACGGCGGCCTCGGCCGAGGTGGCGGTGGCGGCGAAAGCGCGGCCGGTGAGCAGGTCGTAGGCTTTTTGCACGCGCTCCCACCGGTTGTCGCGGTCCATGGCCCAAAAGCGCCCGCAAATCGAGGCGATGCGGCCGTAGCCGAGTTCTTTAATCTTGGCCTCAACTGCGCGCACGAAACCCAGGGCACTGGTCGGGGCGGTATCGCGGCCGTCGGTGAACCCGTGGATAAACACCCGGTCGCCGGGGATGCCGTCGAGCTTGGCCTGGACGAGCAGACCGTAGAGGTGCTCGAGCATCCCGTGGACGCCGCCGTCGGAGACGATGCCCATGAGGTGGAGCTTGGCGGTGGGCGAGGACTTGACCCGGGCGACCACCCCGTGCCACGTGGCGTTGTTGGCCAGCTGCTTCTCGGAGAACAACTTGTTAAGGCGCACCAGTTCCTGGTCGACGATCCGGCCCGCCCCGATGTTTTCGTGGCCGACCTCGGAGTTGCCCATCTGCCCGTCGGGCAGGCCGACATCGAGGCCGCTGGCGGAGACGTAGGCGACGGGGGCGGAGGCCTGGAGGACGTCATCGACCGGCTTTTTGGCCAGGGCCACGGCGTTGGTGGCGGCCTGCTCGGGGTAAGGGTTATAACCCCAGCCGTCGCGGATGATGAGGAGGACAGGTTTACGCGGTGTATTCATAGTGAAAAGGAAGGCTAACGCATGAAGACAGAACCAGCCGGATAGAAGGCTAAACTCGCCGCGCTTTTTGCGATCCTGCACTCCATTTCACCCGTTCTGTGCCGATTGAAAGGCGATAAGGCCGGCCGAAAGGATTTACGCATGAATCTTATCATCCGCGATCAGTTGCTCAATCCGCCCACGTGGTTCGCCTCGTTTCGCGATCTCACGCTGTACTGTAACATCTTTTTGCACGACCACATCGTGATCGAGAGCGACGACCCCGATCCGTATTACCGGTGGATCAAACCGAAAGGCGGGATGGATTTCATCGAAGATTTTGTGCGCCCCGGCAGCGAGGAGGGCATGCACCTCGACATCAGCCACAACTATCCGCGGACGATCGTCACCGACCGCATCGCCCCGGAAAACGTCCACCGGTTAATCGCCCTGATTAGCCGGTTACAGGGCGGCCCGCCGGCCAAATAAGGACCGATAGGGCGGATCGCGGCCGACTGGGTTAATCTGCCCAGCGGCTGGCGGCGCGCCGGCCGCCTTCAGGTGGGAAACACCCCATGGCTGGGAGCCCCGTGTTGGGGCACCTTGAGGCACCCCAACCCTACGCTCCCGGCGTGCGGGTCAACTCGGCTTATTTCCCCGCTTCATCCCCCGCAAAATACCAGCCATGAATACCCCCCTTCGCCCCACTGACGGGATCACGTCCCCCGCCCCCGCGAGCGTCTCCAAAAAAATGCTGCGCGAACGCGCCGTGGAAATGGCGCAAAGCAACGGTCGGCAACCCCATGAGGTCACTAAAGTCGATTGGGAGCGGGCCAAGCGTGAGTTGAACGGGGGAGCGGCGGATGCCCCACAAACCGAGACGCCGGAAGCCTTCCCCACAGCCGACGGCTGGCCCGCGCTCCCCTACGCGCCAACCGCTTAAATCGTGCGGCCGCCTCGCCCCCCCTCTTGGGGCGGAACCCGAACCGCGCCAGCCGCACCTTTTATAAAAAGCGATGAGGCCCTCGACTCGGCGCGCGCCCCGCCTCCCCGCATCCACCCAACCCTCCGCCCAAAAGGACCCTCCCATGACTCCGCCCACCGAATCGAAACCCAACGACCTCGCCCTGGTAAAAACCATCAAGGGCGTCCTCGCCGTGCAGCCTGCGCACCCGGCCCCGATCGGCGGGCCACACCTGGCTGAGGCCGGCCCCGCTCATCCCTGTCCCCTAGCCAGCGGAGCGGGCACACCGTCGGGACACCCGCATGCCTCCGCGGACAAGCCCGGGGCGGCCCAGCCGTCGACGCAAGACGCAGCGCCGGTTGTCGTCGCCCCCCCTCCCGCAGTTAACCCGGAGGCCGACCTGAGGGCGATTGAAGCCTGGGAAAACGAAGGCGACCCGAACTGAACCCGCGCGATGAGGGCGGGGCGGGCCTTCGCTACAGACAGCGCACATGAATTTGAGGGGGGGGACTACGGAAATCTCCTCAAACCTTGGCCGAGGACGGCCAAGGTTTGAGCCCCCGGCCAAACCAGCGGAAAGCCGCGCACACGGGGGGAATTTATTGGCTTTCAGCGGGAGTTCCGGCATTCCCAAAAGTTCACCATGTTTCGCTTCATCGCCCGACGTCTTCTGGAGACGATCCCCGTCCTCTTCATCATCGTCACAGCCACCTTTTTTATGGTGCGGTTCGTGCCGGGTGGACCGTTTGACAGCGAGAAGGCCACCACCCCCGAAATCCGCGCGAACCTCGAGGCCTATTACGGGCTCAACCTTCCGCTCCACCAGCAGTACCTTAACTACCTAAAAGCGGTCGTGCTCCACGGCGACCTTGGGCGTTCGACCAAATACGCCAGCCGCACGGTCAACGAGATCATCGCCGACAAACTTCCCGCCTCCCTGCAACTCGGCTCGCTCGCACTCCTGATCGCGCTCGTCCTCGGCTTAACCGCCGGGGTGGTCGCGGCAGTCAACCGGAACACTAAACTCGACTACTTCACCTCCACTTTCGCGATGGTGGGCATTTGTGTGCCCACCTTTGTGCTCGGACCGGTGTTGGTGCTGCTGTTCGCGATCCACTTGGGTTGGTTTAGCGCCTCCGGGTGGTACGAGTGGCAGGACCGCATTCTGCCCTCGCTCACCCTCGGCATCGTCTACGCCGCCTCGATCGCCCGACTTACCCGCGGCGGCATGCTTGAGGTGCTGCATCAGGACTACATCCGCACCGCCCGAGCCAAAGGCGCCTCCGAGGCCCGCATCATCTTCCGCCACGCCCTGCGCGGGGGTTTGCTGCCGGTCGTTTCCTTCCTCGGCCCGGCCATCGCCGGTATCCTCACGGGATCATTTGTCATCGAGACTATTTTCCAGATCCCCGGGCTCGGCCGCGAGTTCGTCAACAGTGCCTTTAACCGCGATTACACCCTGGTGCTCGGTACCGTCATCCTCTACGCCGTACTCATCATCAGCCTGAATCTCGTCGTCGACGTGGTGCAGGTGTGGCTCAACCCCAAGCTCAAGTTCGAGTAAGCCGCCCCCGCCATGTCCGCCTCCGCCACCTCCCCGATCCACCCTGCCGCCGCCACACGCCCTTCCGCGCCGCCCGAAACCGGCGTGTCGCCGTGGCGCGATGCCTGGCACCGCCTGCGCCGCAACCACCTCGCCGTATTCGGCGGCACCGTCCTCTTAACCCTATCGGTACTCTGCGTCATCGGCCCCTGGTTTAGTCCCTACGGCTACGAGCAGACCGACCTGTATAACACCTTCTCGCCGCCCTCGTTCAGCCACTGGCTGGGCACCGACCAACTCGGGCGCGACCTGCTCACCCGCCTCCTCTTCGGCGGGCGAATTTCGCTGATGGTCGGGCTGGTGGCCACCTTGGTCGCCCTGACCATTGGCGTGGTTTACGGGGCGATCTCCGGCTATGTCGGAGGCAAAACCGACCGCGTGCTCATGCGCATCGTCGACATCCTCTACGCCCTACCCTTCACGATTTTCGTGATCCTGCTGATGGTGTTTTTTGGGCGCAACCTGCTCCTGCTGTTTGTAGCGATCGGCGCGGTTGAATGGCTCACGATGGCACGCATCGTCCGCGGCCAGATCATGTCGATTAAGCGCATGGATTACATCGAGGCGGCCCGCTCGCTCGGGCTGGGCACCCCGCGCATCATTTTCCGCCACATGATCCCCAACATCCTCGGGCCGATCATCGTTTACACCACCCTGACCATTCCCGGAGTCATGCTGCTGGAGGCGTTTTTGAGTTTCCTCGGACTTGGCGTGCAACCGCCAATGAGCTCCTGGGGCGTGCTCATCAAAGACGGCGCCGAGCGCATGGAGGAATACCCCTGGATGCTGATTTTCCCGGGGACGATCTTCTCACTCACCCTCTTCTCGCTCAATTTCCTCGGCGACGGCCTGCGTGACGCCCTCGATGTGCGCGCCGCCAAGGACTGAGGCCGCGCCCCCCGCCCGCCCCCGCTCCTCTCGTTGCCCAACCCGCTCCCGCCGCCCGCCATGTCGAAGAAGGAACCCACCACTTTTTCCTTTCAGGCCGAAAAGCTGATCGCCTCGTTGCGCCGCGTGCCCGACACCACCTCGGAGCGCATGAAAAAGCGCCCGACCAAGGAGCTCTCCGGCCTGGTCGAGGAACTGATGATGAAGTTTCAGATCGGCCGCGAATCACCCGAGCACACCATCCGGGAGCACTGGACGGAGGTGGTGGGCCCGGCGCACGCGCATTATTCCCACGCGGTGCAGATCGATCCGCGCGGTCGGTTAACGGTGCTCGCCGGCCATGCGGTGGTGCGCAACGAGCTGTTTTTGCACCGCAAGATGATCGTCGAGCGCATCCAAAAACTGCCTGGCTGCAGCCAAGTGCGCGAACTCAACATCCGCGCAGGCTGAGGTCAGGCAGGCAACGGCGGAACCCGCCCTTTTTGCCCTCCGCGAACGCGTTCCGCACTGACGCTTAAGCTCCCCGCCGAGCCGGTTTCACCCAACCCGTTGGCATGGATTTATCCGCCAGCCGCGCTTCAGTCGTCTTTCCCCCACGGCACCGCCCTACTCCGTCCTGCCTGGCGTGAAAAGCGGCCCCAACCAGGCACGGACTGCAATTTTACCCGCCCCGAGGATAACCATTGCCCCGCGCCAAGTCGGATGTTTCGTTTCCGAACTTCATGAAGACTTGGACCAAGTTCCACATTTCCACCCTGCGCGACAGCCCGGCCGACGCAGAAATCGCCTCCCACAAGCTACTCATGCGCGCCGGCATCGTGCGCAAGCTCGGCGGCGGCCTCTATACTTACATGCCGCTCGGCCTGCGCGTCATGCAGAAGATCTCCCAGATTTGCCGCGACGAACTCGAGGTCGCCGACGCCATCGAGTTGTGGATGCCGCACATCCATCCGGTGGAAAACTGGGAACAGGGCCCGCGCTGGGCCGCCGCCCGCGAGATCATGTTCCGCGTCGACAACGCCGGCGCCAACAAGGGCCGCTCGCGTGAACCCGAATTCGTGCTCGGGCCGACCCACGAGGAAATCATCACCCCGCTGGTCAAAAACGAGATCACCAGCTACCGCGACCTGCCGAAAAACTTTTACCAGATCGCCACCAAGTTCCGTAACGAAATCCGCCCGCGCTTCGGCCTGATGCGCGCCCGCGAATTCGTGATGATGGACTCGTACTCCTTCGACGCCAACGACGAGGGCGCGATCAAGAGCTATATGGCAATGAAGGACGCCTACGTGCGCTTCTTTAAACGCATCGGCGTGACCGCGATCGCGGTCGAGGCCGACACCGGCGTGATGGGCGGGAGTTTCTCCCACGAGTTCATGGTCCCCGCCGAAATCGGCGACGACGACGTGATCTACAACGAGGCGAGCGGCTACGCGGCCAACCGCGAAAAGGCCACCAGCGCACTCGTGCCCGCCGACTTGGCCGACGCCGCCCCGCTCGGCGCCGTCGAGGAGTTCGCCACCCCCGGCGCGCTGACCATCGCCGCGCTCGAAGCCGCGCCCTACGGCGTGAAGGCCGACCAGCAGTTCAAAACCCTCGTCTACATCGGCGACGGCAAACCGTTCCTCGTGATCATTCGCGGCAACGACGAGCTCGAAGAAGCCAAGCTGGGCTCGCTCGGCTTCACCCTCTGCCGCCCGGCCACCGCCGAGGAAATCGAGCCGGTGCTCGGCGCCAAGCCGGGCAGCCTTGGCGCGGTCAAGGGCGCGATCAAAGACCCCTCGGCCCTCGCCGGGGTTTTCGCCGACCACGCCATCCGCCTGATCGGCAACGGCGTGACCGGGGCCAACAAAGACGGTTTCCACCTGCGCAACGTCAACGTGACCCGCGACCTGGCGATCAGCGCGTTTGGCGATTTCCGCCGGGTGCGTCCAGGCGAGCCTGACCCCAAGAACGGCCAACCGCTCCAAGTGAAGCGCGGCATCGAGGTCGGTCACATCTTTAAACTCGGCACCAAGTATTCCGAGAAATTCGGCGCGGTCTATACCGACGACCAGAAGCAGTCCCACCCGATGGTGATGGGCTGCTACGGCATCGGCATCAGCCGCACCATGCAGGCGGTGATCGAGCAAAGCCACGACAACGACGGCATCATCTGGCCGTGGTCGGTTGCGCCCTTCCAGGTGATCATCACCCTGCTTGATCCCACGGTCGCCGAGCCGGCCGAGTTGGCCAAAAAACTCGCCGCCGTCGCCGAGCAGGCTGGCGCCGACGTGATCATCGACGACCGCGAGGAGCGCCCCGGCGTGAAGTTCAAGGATGCCGACCTGATCGGCATTCCCCTGCGCATCACCATCGGCGGCAAGGGTCTGCAGGCCGGCGTAATCGAGCTGAAGTGGCGCGCCAAAAAAGACGTGATCAAAGTGCCGGTGGCTGAAGCCGCCGAGCACATCGCCGCCGTCGTCCGTGACGCCTTCGCCCAAGCATGAGCGAATCCAACGACAACACCGGGGCGGGGCCGCAGGAGTGGCGCGTGGTTTTCCTCAACGACTCGGTCACGCGCATGTCCTATGCGGTGATGGTGCTGCGCAAGCTGTTCGGCTTCGACGAAGCCACCGCCGTCCAGCACATGATGGAGGCCCATGAGTCGGGTCGCTCGGTTGTCTGGCTGGGCGTGCGCGAAAATGCCGAAGCCTACGCGTTTTCACTTCAACAGTGGCACCTTTGCGCCACCATCGAATCCGATGAAACGAGTTGATGTCCGTCTCAGCATCCCGGCGGTGGCTCCCCTGCTCGACTTGATCAAGTCGGTGGCCGAGGAGTTGCGCAGCCACCTAGCCGTGCCCATCGCCTTGGCCGAAGCCGATGCAGAGTTGGCCGCGGTGTGGCGCGAAGACCTGCTCGAATCGCAACGCGAGGACTGCGACCGCCTGTTTTCACTCTTTGACCAGGAGTTTTTCAGCGAAGGGGTGATTTCCTTCGATCGGGACAACGCCGAAGCGATCCTGCGGGCCTGCGCCGCGCTGCGGCTGCGTTTCCGCCGGACCCACTTGTCGACCATCACCGACGAAACGCTCGAGGCGATCGAGGCCAGCACGAACATCGGCAATTGGGATGCGGCGGAGCAAAAGGCTTTCGCCTGCTACATGTTTCTCGATGAACTGCAGAAAATCATCCTGAAGTACCTCGATCCGATGGTGCCCGAGGAGGAGTGAGCGGCAGCTGGATTCCGTAGCGTGGCCGGCGTTATCAGCTGCGCCGGAACCTTCAATTCGTGTCCGGGTAACTTTGATCTCCAAACGAGATGGTTGCGCGGAACGGGGTGGAGCTTGGTCGGCCCAAAGATCGCCTGGGCTGCAGTGGGTTACTTGGCGATCGCTGCTCTTCTTTTGCTGCTTTGCCCTAGCTGTAAACGTATTACACCTTTTTAGTAAGCTCGGCTAGCGGGTCGGCATGAGAGTCTCCAATCGGTAAAACCTGCTCGCATTACCCGTGATCGTCGGCACGTTGACGTCTCCGTCGATCGGTTCGCCGGGGTCCAATAGCGTCCAGGTAATCAAATCTTCGGAACTCCAAAGGCGCTGGGTGAGTAACGGCTCCGCGGTCCAAAGCAGCCGGAAGGCGCCACTTGTGCCGGAACTTTGTAACGTCAGGGACGATCGCATTTGCCGGGCATCATCGACCGTGTGCAGATAGCGACTCCAACGGCGCAGGCCGTCGTGGTTTGCGGTAGTGATGATGTCCGCACCATAGAGTTCGACGTAGGACGCGCCGAATTGGGTGCAGGCGCGCTCCAGGCCTGCCAACGGCGTGCCGCTGGCGATTTCAGGCGGCCGCACGCCATTGTCTCTCGCGTTGAGCGTCCAAGGGCGCAGGGCCTGTAGGAGCGTGTAAGTCTGGGAGGAAGCAGTGGCGAGCAAGGCGCCCACCCCGGAGGCACTCGGACCGGTGTCGGAAAGCGTTTCCTGAAAAAATCCAAGTGTGGGTGTGCCCGGTTGATTAAATTCCGTCAGCAGTCGGGCGAGGATGGTGTCGTCCAAGGACGGACTGGCTACGCTGTCCTCCATCAAAAACAGAGCGAGAAATCCGTATTTGCTCGGAAAAGCCTCCCGGCTCAGGCGCACCGACTGCACCACGGCCTCGACGAACCGATCGCGGGTATACGCGGGGTGCGCGACAAGCACGCCGGAGACCTCTCGCAATCCTTGAAGACCGACGATCGACGCATCCACCGATTGCAGCACGGGGTGATCGGCGATGCGCCACGAGGTGCCCGCAACCACGTGATTGGATAAGGCCTGTATAAATGCGGCGTAGGCGGAGAGCGCATTGGTATCCCAAGGCACCACTTGGGTGCCACCAAAGGTCGGGTGGGGGTTATTCCAGGTAACGGTGCCCAATTGCGTGAGCACATGGATGGGGACTTGGGAGATGAAAATCTCCAGCGTCATGCGCTTGCCGAGGGTGCGCAGCTCTTCGAGTGCGTTATCTATCCGGGTGAAATTATAAACTGCGGTCTGCGTCCCGGAATCCCAGGTTTCGAGGTCGGTCCAAGGAACCCGCAAGGTGTAACCCGCCACGAAATCGTAGTTAAATTTAGCGATTTCTCCCGCCACGTAGCGGGTATCCCCGAGCGCGAAAATCCCGCAAGGCCCGGGCGGTGGAGCGGCGTACGCCTTCCCTGCAAAAAACAAAACCAAACAAGCCAAAATCCGCCGCGTCGATCTAAAGGGATTCATTGGGTGGGAGTGACGCACTGATAGGCAAATAAGTTACGCCAAAAGCGGCGCTCCATGATTTCTTCAATAGTCACTGTTTTTCAACGAGTTAAAATCCGACATGCTAGGCTAGAGCCCCCCTAATGCCAGTGAAATGATCGCACGCAACGCTTCTGCGCTCAGACTTAACGACTGCCCGTTACCGGCCTGGTATTAAGTATTGGGGCCGCGGCGACCACCACAGGTGATGCGCCGATTGGCCCTGAAACGGGTGATTCACGCCCCCCAAAATGAGGTCAGCCTCTTCCCTTGACTACCAAGTTCGCGAAGATAGCCTGCGCCGCTTTCCTTTGGCATGGCGCAAGAACTGAAAGACACCCTCCAGCTCCCTAAAACCGATTTCCCCATGCGGGCAAATCTAGTGCAGCGCGAGCCCTCTCGCCTCGCTCACTGGGACCAACTCAATCTCTACGCCGCCATCCAGCGCAAGAACGCCGCAACCGGCAAAACCTTCGTGCTCCACGACGGCCCGCCGTTCACCAACGGCGATGTCCACATCGGCACCGCGCTCAACAAGTCCCTCAAGGACATCACTCTGCGTTATAAATCGCTGCGCGGCTACCGCACCCCTTACGTGCCGGGCTGGGACTGCCACGGCCTGCCCATCGAGCAAAAGGTGATGCGCGGCCTGCAGGCCGAAAACAAGCAGGTCTCCACCGCCGAGATGCGTTCGCTCTGCGACGCCTTCTCCGAGGGCTGGATCGCCACCCAGACCAAGCAATTTAAGCGCCTCGGCGTCCAGGCCGATTGGGCCAACGAATACAAAACCAAGGCGCCCGCCTACGAGGCGGACATCATCCGCACCTTCGCCTCGTTTGTCGAAAACGGCCTGGTTTACCGCTCCAAGAAGCCGGTGTATTGGTCGATTCCCTTCGAGACCGCCCTCGCCGAGGCCGAAATCGAATACAAGGACCACCTCTCGACTGCGATTTGGGTTAAGTTTGCCGTGCCCGCCTCCGAGGCCGCCAAGTTCAACCTCCCGACCGACAAGCCGCTCTTCGTCGTCATCTGGACGACCACCCCGTGGACCATCCCCGCCAACCTCGCGATCGCGGTTAACTCCGAGGTCGACTACGTGGTCGCCGACCTCGGGGCCGAACGCATCGTCGTTGCCCAAGCCTTGCTCGGGGCCGTGCTCGCCGCCGCCAAGATCGAAGCCGCCCCGGCCATCGCTACCACGGTCAAAGGCGCAGCGCTCGAAGGCTTGGCCACCCGCCACCCGTTCATCGACCGCGCCTCGCCGGTCGTTCTCGGCGACTACGTCACCACCGACAGCGGCACCGGCTGCGTCCACACCGCCCCCGGCCATGGCGCCGACGACTATCTTACCGGACTGCGCTACAAGCTGGAAATTTACTGCCCAGTCGGCGCTGACGGCCGCTACCTCGACGACGGCCAAGTCCCGGCCGACTTGGTTGGCATCAGCACCCTCGAAACCATCGAGGAGATCGCTGCGAAAAAGCCCTCGGCGGCCAATCTCGCGGTGTTGAAAAAACTCGCCGCCGCCGGCGCCCTGCTCGCCAAGGCCAAATACACCCACAGCTATCCGCATTGCTGGCGCTCCAAGACACCGATCATCTTCCGCGCCGTCGACCAGTGGTTCGTCGGCCTCGACCGCAAGGCCGACCCCGCAGCGCCCTCGCCGCGCGAAACCGCGCTCAAGTCCATCGCCGGAGTCCAATGGATCCCCACCTGGGGCGAAACCCGCATCCGTGGCGCCGTCGAGGCCCGTCCGGACTGGTGCATCAGCCGCCAGCGCTCCTGGGGCGTGCCGATCATCGCGTTCTACGACGCCGATAAAAACGCCTTCATTGACGCGGGCGTCATCCGCGCGGTCTCTGACAAGATTGCGACCCAGGGCACCAACTTCTGGTACGACGCTCCCGCCACCGAGATTCTCGCCGGGGTGACGCTGCCCGCCGGGTGGCCCAGCGCCGACGCCCTCACCATCGGCCGCGACACCCTCGACGTCTGGATCGACTCTGGTTCGTCCCACGTCGCCGTGCTCAAAAACCAGCAGGGTAACACCCAATGGCCCGCCGACCTTTACCTCGAAGGCTCCGACCAGCACCGCGGATGGTTCCAGTCCTCGCTTTGGACCGGCGTCATCGCCCAGGGCGGCGCGCCCTACAAGGCGGTACTCACCCACGGTTTCATCGTCGGCGAAGACGGCAAAAAAATCTCCAAGTCCGGCCAATACGAAAAGCCCCCGACTTCGGATAACTACATCGCGCAGTGCGGCGCCGACGTTATCCGCTTCTGGATCGCCTCCCAAGATTTCACCCAGGACATCACCCTGTCGGAGAAAATCCTCAACAACGCGGCCGAGGGCTACCGCAACCTGCGCAACACCCTGCGTTACCAGTTGGCCACGCTGTGCGACTTCGATCCGGCCAAGGACGCCCTGCCCTACGCCCAACTCGATACGCTAGACCGCTGGGCGTTACACCAGACCGCCAAGCTCCTCGCTGAAGCCACCGCCGCCTACGACGCCTACGAATACCACCGCGTGATCCAGGCGGTGAGTTCCTTCTGCGCGGTGACCCTTTCGGCGGTTTACCACGACATCCTCAAAGACCGGCTTTACACCCTGGGCACGGCTAACCCGTTGCGCCGCTCCTCGCAGACCGCGATCCAGCGCATCTTCGACGTCCTGGTGAAAATCCTCGCCCCCGTGCTCACCTTCACGGCCGACGAAGCCTGGTCCTACGCGACGACCAAAACCGAATTCAGCAACGACCCGATTCACCTGCAGAACTGGCCGGAAGCCGACGCGGTTTGGACCAACCCAGAGCTGGAGGCCGATATCGCGGCGCTGCTTAAGGTCCGCGCCAAGGTCAACGAAGCCATCGAGCCGCTGCGCGCCGCCGGTAAACTGGGCAAGTCACTCGATGCAGTGATCACGCTGACCTTTGCCCCGACCGATCCGCTCCGCGCGATCGTCGCAAAGCACCACGATTTCCTCCCCGAATTATTTATTGTTTCACTGGTGAGCATCGCAGAGGGCACCAACCCCGCCTTTGAGGTGTCAGTGCTTCACGGCGAGGAACTCGGGTATGTGCGTTGTCCTCGCTGCTGGCGCTGGGTGCCGAGCTTGGAAACGACCGTACACGGCGACGTCTGCCCGCGCTGCGCAGAGGCGCTTCATTCACTCTAAGTCAAAAACCACATACTCTAGATTAATCATGGCCCCAAAAGCGAAAAAACCCACGCCCGCCCCCAAACCGAAGCCTGCGGTTAAGCCGGTCAAATCGGCCCAACCCGCCCCCAAAAAACCCCTGGCTAAGCCCGCCAAGACCAGCGTACCCGCAGCTCGGGTTACGGCCGCCAAGCCCGCTAAGGCCAAGCAACCGATCAAAGCCGCCAAGCCGGCCGCCCGGATTCAACCTCCGGGCAAATCGACCAAATCGGCCAAGCGCGTGAAGCCTGCTCCCCAGGCCAAAACCGCCGCTCCCGCCAAGTCCGCCAAAACGCACCAACCCGTGAAACCAACCAAGTCCGCGAAAAAGCCCTCCGCCCCGGTGCAAAAAAAACCGGTCGCGAAGCCTTTGGCCCTTAAGTCCGACCCCAAAACGACCGTTAAGAGTAGCAAGCCTGCCGCCGCAGCCAAACCGACCGCCAAGCCTGCCCCCGCCGCTAAGTCCGCCGCCCCGATCCCCAAGTCGAAAACCCCGCCCCCCGCCGTGCAAAATCCCCTCAAACCTCTGGTCAAAAGCGTCGACTCCAAGGCTGTCACCTCGGACAAGCCGAGTTCCACCAAGTCGCAA
>CAMBUJ010000018.1 GCA_945871005.1 Opitutus sp. GAS368
TGCTTGCGATGAGACATTCCCTGAACCGAACCCAATGACTCAGTCGTTAGGCGACGCGCGCTGAATTCCGAACGTAGCGAGATCGCGGAGCGATTTTGATCAGGGAACCCAACGACTCCGTCGTCAGGCTACGGGGTGAAGGCACCTCACCGTCCAGCCAGCAGCGCGTAAATCAGCACCGCGCCGGCCACGGAGACGTTGAGCGACTCGACCCGGCCACTGCCGGGAATCGTCACCAAGCGGGTGCAGGCCCGCTCGACGTCGGGTGCGAGGCCGTGTTCCTCGTTGCCCAACACCACCGCCACCGGCTTGGCCGGACCGGCCAGCGCCACCGGTTTGCCGCCGCGCGCCGCCGCCCCGGCCACATCATAACCGGCCGCGGCCAACTCGCGCATCAGCTTGGCCAAGTCCGGCGTGCGCCACACCTCGACCTGCTCCAAGCCGCCCTCGGACACGCGGAAGGCCGCCTCGCCGGGTAGCGCCGCCTGCGGGTGGGCCGGGATGACGATATGCTCGACGCCGAAAAACGCCGCGGTGCGGGCGATCGCCCCGAGGTTGTGGGCGTTGCCAATGCGGTCGAGCAGCAGCAGCGGGGTGCGTTTGGCCGCCCATTGGGCGACGACCCGGGCGTCGGGCGCGCGCAGCTTGGGCGCCTCGATCACCGCGACGATGCCACCGTGGTGAATGCTGCCGGCGATCTTCTCCAGCTCGGCCGGAGGCACGCAGCGGTAGACCTTGCGCGCGGCGGCCAGCGCCTTGCACAACGCGCCAACTTTGCGCCCGGTCGCCTCATCGAAAAACAGGCGCTTGATCGACGCCGGCTCGCGCTCGAAACGCGAGCGCACCGCTACCAGCCCGCACAGATTCAGTTCTTTGGGATTGGCGCTCATTCCTTCACCTCGCCGACCAGGGTGAACTCCTCGCGGTCGTGGTAAAGGTGGCGGATGCGCACGTTGACCCCGCAGCGGGAAAAGACCGACTCCGGCGCGCGCATCTCGGCGAGCAGCGCGAGCGGATCGACGCGGCCGAACTTCAAAATCACCACGAAGCGGCGGCACCATTTGTTGGCCAACCACGGGGTGATCAGGTTCTCAACCACGTGGTGCGGCTCTTCGACTAGGTCGCAGAACATCCAGTCAAACACCTGGCCGGGTGCGGGTCGGAAGGCGAAAGCGTCCTCCATGCGGTGCTCGATCTTGTAATTGTTATAGGCGCCGCCCTTGAGCGGGCCGTTGTCCACCGCGACGATCTTGGCGCCGCGCTTGGAGGCGCTGTAACTCCAGCCGCCGGGAGCGGCGCCGAGGTCGGCCACCGTTTCCTCGAACTGCGGTTCGCGGCCGAGGACGATGTAGGCTTCTTCGATTTTTAGATAAGAGCGCGACGGGGCCTGCTCGTCGTCGGCCATGCGGCGCTGGCCACCGAAGATCGCTTCGCGGGAAACGTAGGCGCGTTTGAAATCGACGAAGAACACGTAGAGGCCGCGCACCCGGGCGACGCCGCGCGGCTTGGTCACGACCGCGAGTTTGGCTACTCGGGCCATGCGCTTTTTGAGGTTTTCGTAGACCATCTTCTCGACCCCTTTGACCCGGCGTCCGAGGCCGTCGAGTTCGGCCGCTTCCTCAAACAGGCACGGCCACTCGGCCTCGAACCGGTCGGACTTGGCGGTGGTTAAAAACTGCTCGGTGATTTTCGCGGCGAGCGCGTTGACCGAGTCGCCGGTGATCTCGACGGGGTCGAGCAGCACCATTTGGGGGAAACACAGGTCGGGCACCTCGGGGGCCGCCGGATTGGCTTCGGTGCGAACCCAGCCCGGTCCCTGCTCGACGGGGGCATAACCCCGGGCACGCAATTCGCCGGCGAGTAAATCCACGAATCCGGGTTGGCAGGTAAAAATCATTTGCGCGGCAGCGTGCCCCTCGGGCTCGGCCCCGGCGAGGACTTTTCACGCGGCGCAGGGAACGACGGCTTGGCCACTGCGGGCGTGTGCCGAGGGGAGCGCGGAGCTCCAGCTCGGCTCCGCGTTGCGGCGGGAGCGAGTGCCCGCTCAGGCCGAGCTGGAGCTCCGCGGTCCACAAGACCTTCTCCTTTACTAATCAGAACCACTCCCGTTGAAGTTAGGCGCCCGTCTCCATCCCCTCCATTTTCCATCCATGAGTGCTCCCGTCTCCGCCATTCCGCCTGCGACCGCCCCAAAACCTCCCGTCTCCCGTCTCGCGCGGTTCAGCCAAGACATCTGGAGTTCTGAAGCCATGAACGACACCTCGGCGCGTGGCCGCCTCAAGGCGCTGCTCCGCGTGGCGGCGACGACCGTCAAAGGGATTATTTTCAACAAAATCCCCGTCCAGTCCGCCGCGCTCACCTATTACACCCTGATGTCGATCGGCCCGATGCTGGTGCTCGCCCTGACCCTGGGTGGATTCATTTTGAGCAAGCAGGAAAACGGGCATCAAAAACTCAAGGAGGCGATCTCCTCGGCCATTCAAGGTATGGCTCCGCAAACGGGCATCACCGTTGCGACCACCCCACCCAGCGAGCCGCCAGCCGGCGTTACCAACGACGCTTCAGCCGCTTTGCCTATGGCCAGCACCCCGGCCCCCGTTGTGGCGCCGGCAGCAGCACCCGCCGGCCTCGATCTGGACGCCATGGTCGACAACATGCTCAAACAGGCCGCCAGCGGCGGCGCCTCGGCGGGTGGCCTGCTCATTTTGATCTTCCTCGCAGTGATGATGCTGTCCCGGGTTGAAAACGCCTTTAACACGATCTGGAACGTGAGCAAAGGTCGCCCGTGGAAGGATCGCTTCATTAATTATTTCCTCTTTATGGTGGTGAGCTGTGTGCTCGGCGCGGCATCCCTCACGATGTTGTCCGGCGCCTCCTTCGCCAAGCAGGTCGATGAACTCCCGGAATGGCTGCGCAAGCTCCCCGGCCTGGTGCATTTCCTCAGTGGCGCCGGCCCGACCCTGATCTCGATCGGCCTGATGACCCTCCTAGTCGCGCTTTTTAATAAGTTCATGCCCAACGCCAAGGTGCGCTGGCTGCCGGCGCTGGGTGGCGGTCTGCTGGTGGCGGTCATTCTGGTGACAAATCAGAAGCTCGGCGCTCTCTACGCGGGCAACGTGGCCAACTTTAACAAGTTCTACGGCTCGTTGAGCATCATCCTCGTGCTGATGTTCGGCATGTACCTGTCCTGGCTCTTTCTACTGATCGGCGGCCAGTTCACCTACGCACTGCAAAACGCCCGCTCCCTGGCCGCCTACAGCACGTGGGAGGGGCTTTCTGCCCGCACCAAACAGACCCTCTGTTTTGGCTGCCTTATCCTCATCGGTCGACGCTTCCGTGCCAACGCCGAAGGCCCGGATTCTCACGACATGGCGGAGATGCTTCGGGTCCCCCGCAGCCTGACCGACCAGTGTTTGGCTCGTCTCATGGCATTGAAGCTCGTGGTGGCTATTGATGACGGCGACACCAACCCCGACAACGATCGGTACCGCCCCAACTTCCCGCTGCACTCGCGCACCGTGGCCGAACTCAAGCACCACTTGGAATCCTTCAATGGCAACGTGGCGATCGACCCAAAGCTGCATAGCGACGCGGGCCTGGCTCGCTTTGATGCGACCTACGGGCAATTCACCGAAATTGCCGATGCACGTTTGAGCTTCGACGCGCTACTGGCTGAAACCGAATCGCAGCCCGCCTGACCTGAATGTCGGGATGAATTTAGCCGTTGGCCCGATGTAGCCCCGACCGGTAGTCGGGTTTATATCGAGGCACCAGACCACCGGTCTGGCCTACACTGAACCAGGCAGAGCATAAAACCACGGTGTAATCGGTATGAGTGGTGAGAGGGAGTAACTTAAAAACTCCGGGAGCCTCAGCGGCCCGGAGTTTTTTTGTGGGCCGACACCAGGCCAAAGTGTTTTCAGGTGATTGCTTCAGGTGAAGGTGAACGCACTGGGCACAAAAAAGCCGCGAGGGGTAAACTCGCGGCTTTGTTTTCTCGCCGAATGGCTTCGCTGACGACTTAGCTCGCCTCGGTAGCCACCGCTTCTTCGGCGGGGAGTTCTTCGCCGAAGGGCAGCACGATACGGAGGTTCTTATAGCAGGGCAGGCCGGTGCCGGCCGGGATCAAGTGACCCATGATCACGTTTTCCTTGAAGCCCTTCAGCGTATCGATCTTGCCGAGGGTCGAGGCGTCGGTGAGCACGCGGGTGGTCTCTTGGAAGGACGCCGCGGAGATGAACGACTCGGTCTCGAGCGAGGCCTTGGTGATACCGAGCAGAATCGGCTCAGCCTCGGCCGGCTTACCACCGGCTTCGTCTAGGCGCTTGTTGCCCAGAAGGAACGCGGCGCGGTCGACCTGCTCACCCCAGAAGTATTCGCTGTCACCTGGATCGGTGATGCGGACCTTGCGGAGCATCTGGCGGATGATGATCTCGATGTGCTTGTCGTTGATCGTCACGCCCTGCAGGCGGTAAACCTCCTGCACCTGGCTGATGAGGAAGTCATACAGCGCGGACGGTCCGAGGATCTCGAGGATCTCGTGCGGGTCGGCGGAGCCTTCGGTGATGTGCTGGCCCTTGTGGACCACGTCGCCGGGTTGCACGATGACGTGCTTGCCGGTCGGGATCAGATGCTCCTCTTCTTGGGCGGTCTCTTCGTTACGAACCACCAACTTGCGCTTGCCGCGCAGGGTGCCTTCGAACGAAACGACGCCGTCGATACGGGCCATCTCGGCTGCATCCTTCGGACGGCGAGCTTCGAACAGCTCGGCCACGCGAGGGAGACCGCCGGTGATGTCCTTGGTCTTGGAGGCCTGACGCGGGGTCTTGGCGAGCAGCGAGCCGGGGGCGATGATGTCGCCTTCCTGCACCGCGATCTGCGCGCCGACCGGGATGGAGTAAGCCGCGATCGGCTTGCCGGCATCATCCCGAACCTCGATCTGAGGATTGAGGTCTTCCTTATGCTCGATGACGACCGTGGCGATGCGGCCCGACGCTTCGTCGAGTTCGCGTTTCACGGTGACACCAGGGATCATGTCCTTGAATCCGAGCGTGCCGCCCTTTTCGGAGAGCACGGGGATGTTGTACGGGTCCCACTGGGCGAGCACAGCGCCCTTTTCGATCTTCTCGCCGTCGCCGACGTGGAGGAAGGAACCGACCACAATGTTGTAGTTTTCCAACTCGCGGTCGTCGGTGTCCAGAATCTGGATCGTACCGGTTTTGTTGAGTACGATGGCGGCGCCGTCAGCGGTTTCCACGAGGCGCAGGCCCTTGTAACGGACCTTACCAGAGCTACGCACGCGGACCTCAGGGGTTTTGAATCCGCCGGAGGCGACGCCACCGATGTGGAACGTACGCATGGTGAGCTGAGTTCCAGGTTCGCCGATCGACTGCGCGGCAATGATGCCCACCGAGTCACCCAACTTGGCGAGCAAGTTGGTGGCGGGATGGATACCGTAGCTCTTAGCATCGATGCCATTGGGGCTGATCGAAGTGAGGGGAGACATGATCTTCACCCGCTCGATACCGCAATCGACGATCTTGATCGCCATTTCTTCGCTGATCAGATCGCCGGAAGCAACGAGCAGCTCGGAGGGATTCAGGGGGTTGTAGATGTCATCGGACGCACAACGACCACCGATACGCTCACGAAGGTTAACGATTTCGTCGTCACCTTCGAAGATCGACTTCTTCCAGATGCCATCGCGGCTACCGGTGTCTTCTTCGGCGATGATCACGTCCATGGCGACGTCGCACAATTTACGGGTGAGGTAACCGGCGTCGGCGGTCTTCAGCGCGGTGTCGGCGAGACCCTTACGGGCGCCGTGCGTCGAGATGAAGTATTCCAGCACGGTGAGACCTTCACGGAACGAGGACAGAATCGGGCGCTCGATGATTTCGCCGGAGGGCTTGGCCATCAAACCGCGGGTGCCGCACAGCTGGCGGACCTGCTGTTTGTTACCACGCGCACCGGAGTCCATCATGATGTAAACCGGGTTCACCTCGGGACGCCCGTCGTTGTTCTCCAGCTTGGCGAACACGGCCTTGGCGATCTTGTCGGTGGCACCCGTCCAGATGTCGACGACCTTGTTGTAGCGCTCGCCGTCGGTGATGATGCCCTTGTTGAATTGGGCTTCGACCTCGGTGATCTTCTTACGGGAGTCGATGACGATGTCTTTCTTATCCTCGGGGATGATCATGTCATCGATACCGATGGAGATACCCGCGAACATAGCGGACTGGAAGCCGAGCTCCTTGAGCTTGTCGAGGGTCTCAACGGTAACCGCGCCGCCGGCCACCTTGTAGGTGTTAAGAATGAGGTCGCCCAACTTGCCCTTGGGAACTGGGAAGTTCACGAAGCCAAGATCGGAGGGCCAGATCTGATTAAAGATCACGCGGCCAACCGTGGTGCGGATGGTGCGCTTTTCGGAGTTACCGAAAACGGTCTCGCGGCCGTGGTCAGGGTTCGGCACCTCGACCCAATCATGGACCTTGAGGGCGCCGTCGGCCTTGACGAACAGCACTTCCTGCAGGCCGGAGAGCAACGGCACATGAGCGCCCTTTTCGGGCTTCTTGCGCGGCTCAATGGTGAGGTAGTAGGCCCCCAGAACGATGTCCTGCGAAGGCGTGAGGATCGGCTTGCCCGAGGAGGGCGAGAAGATGTTGTTCGTCGCCATCATGAGAAGCTTGCACTCCATGACCGCCTCCAGCGAGAGGGGCACGTGTACCGCCATCTGGTCACCGTCGAAGTCCGCGTTGTAAGCGGTACAGACGAGGGGGTGAACGCGAATAGCGTCGCCCTCGATGAGGACGGGCTCGAACGCCTGGATGGACAGACGGTGCAGGGTGGGCGCACGATTCAAGAGCACCGGGTGGCCCTTGGTGACCTCTTCCAAGATATCCCAAACCTCGGGGGACTTCTTCTCGATCATCTTGCGGGCACCGCGAACGGTGTGCACGAAACCGAGCTCCTTGAGGCGGCGGATGATGAACGGTTCGAAGAGGACGAGGGCCATCTTCTTGGGCAAACCGCATTGGCTGAGCTTGAGCTCAGGACCGATGACGATGACTGAACGGCCCGAGTAGTCGACGCGCTTGCCGAGCAAGTTTTGGCGGAAACGCCCCTGCTTACCCTTGAGCATGTCCGAGAGGGACTTCAGGGGGCGGTTGCCGGCGCCAGTGACCGGGCGGCCGTGGCGACCGTTGTCAAAGAGGGCGTCAACGGCCTCTTGCAGCATGCGCTTTTCGTTATGGATGATAACGTCAGGCGTCTTCAGCTGCATCAGGTTACGCAACCGGTTGTTACGATTGATGACACGGCGATAAAGATCGTTGAGGTCGGAGGTGGCGAAACGGCCACCCTCGAGCGGAACCAACGGGCGCAGGTCGGGCGGGATCACCGGCAGCACTTCCAGCACCATCCACTCAGGGCGGGACTGGGACTGGATGAAGCCCTGGATGACCTTCAGGCGCTTGGAGAGCTTCTTTTTGATCTGCTTGGACTTGGTGGCGCGCATCTGCTCCTGGAGCTCGGCGACGGTCGCTTCCATGTCGGTTTTAACCAAGCAGTCACGGACGGCCTCGGCACCCATCTTGGCGACGAACGAATCGTCACCGTACTCTTCGAGGGCCTGGCGGTACTCGACGTCGGTGAGCAACTGCTTGAGTTCGAGCGGGGTCTTGCCCGGGTCTACCACCATGAAGTTCTCATAGTAAATGACGCGCTCGAGGGAGCGAGCGGTCATATCGAGCAGCAAGCCGAGGCGGCTGGGCATCGACTTGAGGAACCAGATGTGGGAGACCGGAACGGCGAGCTCGATGTGGCCCATGCGCTGACGACGGACGCGCGAGATGGTCACCTCGACGCCGCAACGGTCGCAGACCACGTCTTTGTATTTGATGCGCTTGTACTTGCCGCAGGCGCACTCGTAATCACGCACCGGCCCGAAAATCTTTTGGCAGAAAAGACCACCCGGCTCGGGCTTGAAGGTGCGGTAATTGATCGTCTCAGGGTTCTTGACCTCGCCCTTGGACCAGGCGCGGATCGTCTCCGGGGAGGAAACGGTAATCGAGACGCAGTCGAACGGGCTAGCTTCCAGACCGAGAGCATCGCGAGTTTCTTCGCGGGCGCCGGCTGCAACTTCGTTGGGTTGAATGCTCATTGTGACTTATAAACCTATGTATTCGTTAAAGGATGACGTAAGCCGGATTAGCCGGTGAGACCGCCGAAGGCGTCGCGCTTGTTGAGCTTGATATCCAGACCGAGGGACTGGATTTCCTTGATCAACACGTTGAAGGACTCGGGGGTACCCGCGACCAGGGTGTTGTCGCCCTTGACGAGCGACTCGTAGATCTTGGTGCGGCCTTGCACGTCGTCGGACTTGACGGTGAGCAACTCCTGCAGGGTGTGCGCCGCGCCGTAAGCCTCGAGCGCCCAGACCTCCATTTCGCCGAAGCGCTGGCCGCCGTATTGGGCTTTACCGCCCAAGGGCTGCTGCGTGACGAGGGAGTAAGGACCGACCGCACGGGCGTGGATCTTGTGGGACACAAGATGGTTCAACTTCATCATATAGATGTAGCCGACCACGACCTCTTGATCGATCTTCTCGCCGGTACGACCGTCAAAGAGCGCGCTCTTACCCGAGGTGGGGAGCTTGGCCTCCTTGAGGTATTCGCGGATCTTCTTCTCCGGAATGCCGTCGAACACCGGGGTGGCGATCTTCATGCCGAGCTTTTTACAAGCCCAGCCGAGATGCGTCTCGAGCACCTGCCCGATATTCATACGCGAAGGAACGCCGAGCGGGTTCAAGCAGATCTCAATCGGAGTACCGTCCGGAAGGAACGGCATGTCCTCTTGGGGAACGATCTTGGCGACCACGCCCTTGTTACCGTGGCGACCGGCCATCTTGTCACCGACCTCAAGCTTTTGCTTGGTGGCGATGTAGACCTTAACCTGCTTGATCGCGCCGTTGCCGTTGTCTTCGCCGGCCTCGATGCTGTTGACCTTGCGCTCACGATCGGTCTCGAGCTCGTCGAACTTCGATTGGTAAGAGCCTATGATCTCCATGATCTTGATACGAACCGGGGACGGGTCGATCTCGACGTGTTTGGAGACGGCGGCGAGCTTGCGCAGGAGCGTCTTGGTGATCTTACGATTTGCCGGGATGATGATCTCGTTGGTGTCACCGTTGATGACATCGAGCGGGATTTTCTCACCGAGGAGGATGTTGGACAGCGCCTCAGTCAGACCCTCGCGCAGCTTATCCATCTGCGTCTTGTAGTCTTCCTGGATTTGCTTGGTTTGGCGGCGGCGATCGGAAGGAGAAAGCTTCTCCTTCTCGAAATCCACGCGGCTGGAAACCTTCACGTCCATGACGATACCCGACTCGCCGGACGGAACGACCAGCGAGGTGTCCTTAACGTCCGCAGCCTTTTCGCCGAAGATCGCGCGGAGGAGTTTCTCCTCAGGAGCGAGTTCGGTTTCGGACTTGGGCGTGATCTTGCCGACGAGGATGTCGCCTGGCTTGACCTCTGCACCGATGCGAATGACGCCGTTGTGGTCGAGGTTTTTGAGGGCCTCTTCGCCAACGTTGGGGATGTCGCGGGTGATTTCCTCCGGCCCGAGCTTGGTGTCGCGTGCGGCGACCTCGAACTCATGGATGTGGATGGACGTGAAGATGTCTTCCTTCAGCACCTTTTCAGAGATGAGGATAGCGTCTTCGAAGTTGTAGCCGTTCCAAGGCATGAACGCGACGAGCACGTTGCGGCCCAGGGCCATCTCGCCCTTTTCAGTGGAGGGACCGTCAGCGATGATGTCGCCAACTTTAACCTTCTGGCCCTTGTCGACGACCGGCTTCTGATTGAAGCAGGTGCTCGCATTAGAGCGCATGAACTTACGGAGTTCATAGACGGTGACACCGTTCTTGGAGTCACTCTTGGGGTTTTTCTCGAAGTTGCGCGGGAGCTCCCCGTCCTTGGTGATGACAATGCTCTTGGCATCCACGAAGGCGACGATACCGGCTTCTTCAGCGACGACTACAATCTTGGAGTCGCGGGCGACGCGCTCTTCGATGCCAGTGCCGACGAAGGGAGACTCGGCTTGGAGCAGGGGAACGCCTTGGCGTTGCATGTTCGCACCCATCAGCGCGCGATTGGCGTCGTCGTGCTCAAGGAACGGAATCATACCGGCAGCGATCGAGATGACCTGCTTAGGCGACACGTCCATGTAGTGGACTTCGCTGGCGGGAACCTCGAGGAACTCGCCGTCCTGGCGGACGGTGACCTTGCCGACGAAGTGATTCTTCTCGTCGAGCTCGGAATTTGCCTGTGCGATAACCTTGGCCTCTTCCTGGTCAGCGGTGAGGTAGTCGATCTTGTCGGATACCTTGCCGTCCTTGACGATGCGGTAAGGGGTTTCGATGAAACCGAACTCGTTAACGCGAGCGTAAGTGGAGAGGGAGTTGATCAGACCGATGTTCGGACCTTCGGGCGTCTCGATCGGGCAGATACGGCCGTAGTGGGACGGATGAACGTCACGCACTTCGAAGCCGGCACGCTCACGGTTAAGACCACCCGGCCCGAGCGCGGAGAGACGACGCTTGTGCGTGACCTCGGCCAAGGGGTTGATCTGGTCCATGAACTGCGAGAGCTGGGAACGCGCAAAGAAGTCACGGATGACCGTGGTCAGCGCCTTCGGGTTGATCAGCTTCTGGGGCGTGATCGAGTCGACGCTCTGGTCGTACATGGTCATGCGCTCACGCACCAAACGCTCCGTGCGGGACAGACCCACGCGGCACTGGTTGGCAAGGAGCTCACCGACGGTACGAACGCGACGGGAACCGAGATGGTCGATATCGTCCACGACGCCCTCGCCGCGCTTGAGGCGGACAAGGTACTTGGTGGCGGCAGTGATGTCGCCGGACTCGAGAATACGCTGTTCCAGGTCGACCTTGAGGCCGAGCTTCTGGTTGATCTTGTAGCGACCGACGCGGCCGAGATCGTAGCGCTTGGGATCGAAGAACAGGCGCTTGAGCAGGGCCTTGGCGTTGGCGGTGGTCGGGGGCTCGCCCGGACGCAGACGCTTGTAGATTTCCTTGAGGGCCTCCTCCTCATTGCGGGTCGGGTCCTTCTTGAGGGCGCGGATGATGGCGCCTTCGTCGGAAGCGGTATCGATAACACGGATGCTGGAGATGCCGTGTTTCTCGAAGGTACGTACGATCTGCTTGGTGAGGGGCTCGAAAGCGCGCGCGAGAACGACACCCTTTTGGGCATCGATCGCATCTTCAACCAAAACCAATGTGGAGACGTTCTCGAGGTCGAGAGCCTTGGCGATCTTGACGTCCTTGATCTCGTAGAAGAGGTTCAGGATGTCGATGTCGGAGCTGTAGCCAATGGCACGCAGCAGCGTGGTGATGAGGAACTTGCGGCGACGACGGCGGCGATCGAGGTAGACGTAAAGCAGATCGTTATTGTCGAACTGAACCTCGAGCCAGGTCCCGCGGTCGGGGATGATACGGAAAGAATGTAGCGGCTTGCCGTTGGCGTGCGGGGCAACCTCAAAGGCGATGCCAGGCGAACGGTGCAACTGGGAAACCACGACGCGCTCGGCGCCGTTGATGATGAAAGAGCCGCGCTCGGTCACCATGGGGATCTCGCCCATGTAAATTTCTTCGTCCTTGATGAAGTCTTCCTCGCGCAGGCGAAGCTTCACGTAGAGGGGCACCGAATAGGTGATGCCTTCGCGGATACACTCAATCTCGGTGTTTTTGGAATCACCGAGGGTGTAGGAGACGTACTCAAGATTGAGACGCGCGTCGTAGGACTCGATCGGGAAAACCTCGCGGAAGACGGCCTCTAGGCCTTGGGGCTTACGCTGTTTCTCAGGGATGCCCTTTTGAAGGAAATCGAGATAAGACGTGATCTGGATTTCGATCAGGTTCGGCGGAACAATGACTTCACGGAGTTTGCCGAAGTTGATACGGTCGGATTGATTGCGAACGGCCATGGGTGATCCCGGTTAGGTAAAGAAAAAAGACAGAGAAACCGCGCTGGATGGCGCGGTAAAATCAGACGCTCACCAGCCAAAGGCGGGTGGCGAAAAACGGAAAACAAAGAGCGAAAGCGAAAAAGGCAAAGGACAGGCCGCGCGAAAGCACGGCCTGTCCCGTAAACGAAAGACGATTTAGATCGTTAAACGCCAAGTGCTTACTTGAGTTCGACCTTGGCGCCAGCGGCCTCGAGCTTCTTCTTGATGTCCTCGGCGTCAGCCTTGGAAGCACCTTCTTTAACAGCCTTAGGAGCACCCTCGACGAGGTCCTTGGCTTCCTTAAGGCCCAGGCCGGTGATGGCGCGGACTTCCTTAATGACGCCGATCTTGTTCGCGCCGGCCTCAACGAGGACGACATTGAACTCGGTCTTCTCTTCGACGACAGCGGCGGCAGCGCCACCAGCAGGAGCGGCGGCAACGGCAGCAGCGGCGGAAACGCCCCACTTGGCCTCGAGGTCCTTAACGATGGAGGCGAGCTCGAGAACGGTCTGGGCGGACAGCCAGTCGATAACTTGGTCTTTGGTGATATTGCTCATGGTAGTATGTTCCTGAGTAGACTAGCGGTTTCGGGAATGAAACACGTTTAAGGGACGTATCCCCTAGGCGGACTCTTTGGATTTTGGCTTCTCGAAGGCGCCTGGGTTAACGGGCGCCTTCTTAAAATGGTTGTGTGTGAATTAAGCGGCGGGTTGCTCTTTTTTGACCTTGGCGTCCAGCACGCGCACGAACGAAGCAGCGTTGCTGGTGAGCAAGCTGAGGAACTGCGAGCGCAAGACGTTGAAGGGAGGCAGATCGGCGATGACGGCGAGCTCCTTGGCGGAGAACATTTTTTTCTCCAAGACGCCGACTTTGACCTCAAGCTTCTGCTTGGTGTCGAAGAACTTCTTGAGGATTTTCGCGACGCCAGCAGGGTTCTTACCGCCAACGAGGATGGCCGTGGGGCCAGCCAAAGAGGCAGCGTCGAACTCGGGCAGGCCGAGGGCCTTGGCGGCTACACGTAGGGAACTGTTCTTGACGACGTGGAACTCGGCGTTTTCAGCGGCAAGGCTGGCGCGTAGTTCGGCGACATCGGAAACGGTGACCTTCGAGAAATTGGCAAGGATGACGTAGTCGGACTTTTTAAGGTGGGACTCGACCTCGCTGATCAGATATTGTTTTTCGGCTCTCATGGGTAGGGTTCCGATTAGAATTTGCTGTATTCGGTGGAGGCGACACGAACGCCCGGGCTCATCGAGGATGAGAAGGCGACGGTCTTGATGTAGTTGCCCTTGAAGGACGCCGGCTTGGCCTTGGTGACGGCCTCGAGAACCGCCTGGGCGTTCTCGATCAACTGAGCGTTGGTGAAGGATCGCTTACCGATGCCCACGCCAATGTTGGCGGCCTTGTCCATCTTGAACTCAACGCGACCCGCTTTGACCGCCTTGATACCGGCGGCAATGTCGTCGGTCACGGTGCCGGACTTCGGATTGGGCATCAGGCCCTTGGGGCCGAGCACGCGGGCGAGGGTACGAACCTGCTTCATGGCTTCGGTGGTCGCGATGGCGACATCGAATTCGAGCCAGCCTTCGCTGACCTTCTTCATGAGCTCGGTCAGGCCGGCTTCATCGGCACCGGCCTTGAGGGCGACCTCAGGGCTGTCGGTGAAAACGATGACGCGAACCTTTTTGCCCGAACCATTGGGCAACGGCGTGGTGCCGCGAACCATCTGGTCGCCTTGGGAGGCATCGACACCCAGACGGATGGAAAGCTCGACGGTTTCGTCGAACTTGGCTTTAGGGAACTTGGAAAGGATTTCCATGGCTTCAGCCAAAGGATAACCTTTCGAGAGATCGGCGCTCTTAACGGCGCTGACGTAGCGTTTGCTTTGTTTTACGGGCATGTATTACTCCTTGTGGTGCGAACGCCCTTTCGGGCTCCCACGTTGAGCGGTTGATGTGCTGACGGGAAATTAGTCGACGATCTCGATGCCCATGTTACGGGCAGTGCCGGCGATGATCTTGATGCCAGCGGCTTCGTCCTTGGCGTTCATGTCAGCCTTCTTCAGCTTCCAGATTTCGGCGAGTTGCTTGGTGGAAACCTTGCCGACCTTGTCGACGTTGGACTTAGCCGAACCGGAAGCGATGCCGGCAGCCTTCTTGAGCAGCACGGAAGCGGGGGGCGACTTGAGGATGAAGGTGAAGCTCTTGTCAGAGTAAACCGTGATGACCACGGGCAAGATCATCCCGTTTTGGTCCTTGGTCTTGGCGTTGAATTCTTTGCAGAACGCCATGATGTTGACGCCTTGTGCGCCGAGGGCGGGACCGACGGGGGGCGCGGGATTAGCGGCGCCGGCGGGCAGTTGGAGACGAATGTAACCTTGGATCTTCTTGGCCATGTGAGTAAGTGAAGCGGCGGGTGTTTAGTGACGTGTGTTGTGCTGAACGTCGGCGGTGTCAAAGAGGGCGTCGGCTCATTCAGTGAGACGTTGCACCTGCCAGTATTCGAGCTCGACCGGGGTGAACCGGCCGAAAATGGAGACGGAAATCTTGAGTTTGCCGCGAGCCGGATCGATTTCATCGATGCGCCCGGTCAGGTTGGCAAAGGCCCCGTCGTTGATCTTAACCTCTTCGCCCAGTTCGTAGGAAACCTTGGGGACTTCCTTGCCGTTGGCTTCCGCGATGCGCGCCTTGATCTCGTCGATTTCCGACTGACGCAGGGCCGCAGGATTTTCGCCACCGACAAAGCTGATCACTCCAGAAACTTCCTTAACGAAGTACCACGGCTTGTTGATCAGGTGCTTGTCTTCGAACAGACGCATCTGGATGAACACATATCCGGGATAAAGCTTACGGGTCTTGGTGCTTTTCTTGCCGCCCTTGACTTCGGAAACGACCTCCGTAGGGAGGAGCACATCGAAGATGTAATCGTCGAGCTCCTCGACCTTTTTGAATTTCTCAATGTACGCCTTCACCTTGTTCTCCTGGCCGGAGAGGGTGTGGAGGGCGAACCATTGGGCGCCGGCAGGCGTGGTCGTTTCAGTGGACATGAACGGAAAAGGAAAGCGGGTTAACTAACCCAAGAAGTAAAAAGATCGACGACCTGATAGAGGGCGAAGTCGCTGATGCTGGTGAATAAACCGAGGATGACCGCGGCAAAGATGACCACGATGGTCGAGTCGCGCAGTTCGATTTTGGTGGGCCAAGTCGCTTTTTTGAGCTCGTCGACGATTTCACCAAAGAAGACGCGGGTGCTGCGAAACGGGTTATTCATTGAATATAAAGTGGCAGGCGCGGAGGGAATCGAACCCCCAACCAACGGTTTTGGAGACCGCTACTCTACCAATTGAGCTACACGCCTGTGGGTTGTTTTTAGACGACGCAGCCGAGGCCCCTTTAACGAGGCCTCGGCGGGCGTTTTCCAAAGAATGACTTCTAACTTACTCGATGATCTCGGTGATACGACCGGCACCGATGGTACGACCGCCTTCGCGAATCGCGAAGCGCTGGGTGGTTTCCATGGCGATCGGAACGATCAGGTCGATTTCGACCGAAATGTTGTCACCGGGCATGATCATCTCGATGCCCTTGGGGAGGTTGACGATGCCCGTTACGTCCGTGGTGCGGAAGTAGAACTGGGGACGGTAACCATTGAAGAACGGCGTGTGACGGCCGCCCTCTTCCTTGGAGAGAACATAGATCTCAGCCTTGGCCTTCTTGTGGGGCTTGATGGACTTCGGAGCGGCGAGCACTTGACCGCGCTCGATGGACTCCTTGTCGATACCACGCAGCAAGATACCAACGTTGTCGCCAGCTTGACCGGAGTCGAGGAGCTTGCGGAACATTTCGATACCGGTGACGACGGAAACAACGGTGTCCTTGAGGCCGACAATCTCAACCTGGTCGTTGACCTTGAGAACGCCGCGCTCGATACGACCGGTGGCGACGGTGCCGCGGCCGGTGATCGAGAACACGTCTTCAACGGACATCAGGAAGGGCTTGTCGTGCTCACGGGCAGGCTCAGGGATATCGGCATCGATAGCATCCATCAGCGCGGTGATGGCGGCGTTACCCTCAGGCTTGTTGTCAAGCGCGGCGGTGGCGGAGCCACGAACGATCGTGGTGTTGTCGCCATCAAATTGATACTTGGAGAGGAGCTCGCGGATTTCCATCTCGACGAGGTCGAGGAGCTCGGGATCGTCGATGAGATCAACCTTGTTGAGCCAAACAACGATCTTCGGAACGCCCACCTGACGAGCGAGCAGGATGTGTTCACGGGTCTGGGGCATCGGGCCGTCAGCGGCAGAAACCACCAAGATCGCGCCGTCCATCTGGGCGGCACCGGTGATCATGTTCTTCACGAAGTCGGCGTGGCCGGGGCAATCGACGTGCGCATAGTGGCGCTTTTCCGTCTGGTATTCGACGTGGGCAACCGAGATCGTCACGATCTTGGAAGCGTCACGAACGGTGCCGCCCTTGGCGATGTCCGCGTACGTCTTGACCTCGGCGAGCCCCTTGCGCGCTTGAACGGCAAGGATGGCGGTCGTCGTGGTGGTTTTTCCGTGGTCAACGTGGCCGATGGTGCCGACGTTAACGTGGGGTTTGTTGCGCTCGAATGTGCCTTTAGCCATGGTGAAATGTGATGAGTTTAAGTGTCTTACCGGAAAGTGTTTTCTTAATTGATGACCTGGAGCCCAGAACCGGATTCGAACCGGCGACCTCGTCCTTACCAAGGACGTGCTCTACCAACTGAGCTATCTGGGCAAACTAGGAAATGGTCAAAAAACGAGAAAGGGAATGTGGACGTTGGGCACCCATTTTTAGTGCGTCAACTTCAATCTTGTTCTTTTTTGACACTATCTCATCGGCCCAGCCGAAAGGTGTAATACCCAGCTGGCAACCGATCCCCAATGAGCATATTTTTCCGCAGTTGGGAACGGAAATTATCATCTATTTCATTCGAACCCGAACTTTGCACCACCGCTAAGTCCCCGACCAGCCCAGCGCCTGACACCGCACCAACAAGCTCCAGCGGCTGCCAATCGCCTTCCGCCTGCCCTGGAGACTGCGGCAGGTCTAGCGCCAACACGATCTCGCCGCCAACCCCCAAGACCTCCACCCGCGCCACAGACCTGGCTCCGCCATTCGCCGCAGTCTCCACCCGCGCCATTGCGAGCATACCATTAACCTGTGAAGCCCGCCTCAACTCCTCTACGGGCCCACTCGGCAGCTTGATCGTCTCCGGGAAAACCAACGGGGCACTTCGGTTAAAACGAACGGGAATGTCGGCAAAGGGCCCTCGCGCCCCCGGGCGCATCCCTACAGGCAGCTCCGGCTCGTTGCTGTTCATCGCCGTGGGAATGAACAGGGGCGCGGGATCATAAGCCACTATTTGCTCGATCAAGAGTTCCGTCGCTCGATCAGGACTGATTTGCGTCAGCCCCAGCCTCGGCAAATGGCCCTTCCGCTCCACCCGTTGGGCCTCGTGCGGTAGTGGCAACATAGCTACAATGGCAATCAACACGAAAGCCACCACCGCGCTTGCCGCGACCCAAGGGAATCGAGCTTCCTTCGCCATATCGCTCAACGACCAGCCAAACTCGGCTCCGCCGCAATTTGTACCGACGCAAAGCCGGCCAGCCTCGCCATGTCGTAGATCTCGGTGAGATCGCGGGTGGTCAACGATGCGTCCGCCTGCACCAGCAAGCGCATGCCCGCATTGCCCTTCGCACGCTCTTGGAGGTGACTCCGCAAGCCAGCAAAGTCGACTTTCGCTCCTTCAACAAAAGCCAAATTGCCCCCCTTCACCGCAACCACCACATCGGTGAATACCGCCCCGTCCAACGCCCCAGACATGACTGGCACGCCGAAGTCCACGCCCAGCCCGGGCGACAGCACGAAGCGCGAACCAAACAGAACAAAGAACAAGGCGATCAGTCCCGCGTTTAGATAAAACACGAACTCGTAGCCGTGTGGCGGCGGACGCAACCGCGTGGAAAGATCTAGGGGCCGCGTGATCATGGCTGAGCGGGAGTGGCAGCCGGGCTTAACGCAGCCTCATTATCCTTGCGGTAGTCGACGAGCAAGTAGCGCATGATCTCGTTGCCCGACCACTCGATGTCCCGCACAAGCGAGCGGACCCGCCCCTGCAGGAAATGGTAGGCGAGGTGTGCCGGTATGGCCAAAACCAGGCTGCCCGCTGTGGCCAGCAAGGCCTGCCACATCCCAAAAGACAGCGCCTGCGCGGTCGCGTACTGACCGCCCTGCATAAACGCGTGAAACGTGGTCGCCATCCCCAGCACCGTGCCGAGCAGTCCCACCATCGGCGCAATCTGGGCAATCGCCGCGATCGACCCCAGCCGGCGCTCCAACGCGGGCAACTCCACCACGGCGGACTCCTGCACCGCGTAACGCATGCGCGTCTCGTCATCATGCGCATGGATCAACGCCGCCTTAACCACCGCCGCCACCGGGCCAGGCGTCTCCTCACAAAGCGTAAGCGCCTCGACGATTCGGCGCTTCGCCAGAGCGTTTTTAATCCCATCAACGAAACGCGTGGCCTTGATCTGGCCTCGATGCAGGTAAAACGTGCGCTCGATGAACAAGACGAGAACAAGGACCGCCAGCAGCAAAAGCACCCACATCATGGGGCCGCCGCGGGTCAAGATACTGGAATCGGAAAGCATGGAGCTAAGTTTCTAGGTTGATCGAACGGCTGGGCGCAAATGTCGAAATTTAGCAGCCCGCCACGGCGTTGACCTCAAGGCTGGGGCTGTCCCCCGACCCGCATCAACGACTCGCGCGCCAATTTCGCGAAGGGAAGATTTTTCGCGATGATGAGCTCGTAGGCATTACGGGCCTCCTCGAGGTTGCCCTGCTGCCGCCTGAGATCACCAAAGCGCACCAACGAACGGGCGATCCAATAACGCCCTTTTGGCCCCAGTTTAGACGCCTGGACCTCATCGAGCAGGTAGGTCGTCACCAACGTCCACCACACCAATTCCGCACGGCTGTAGTCAGGGTTCTTAACCTTGTTCGCCAGCAAGTCTCCGAGCTGAAACCCGGCCTCCACGCGCAAGTCCACCGAAGCCGCCGGCAAATCCTGCAAGCGCTCCAAAATCGTCAGGGCGCTCTCGTAATGGGACACATCCGCAGGCGTGATCTGGGCGCGGTGACAGGCCGCCAGGGCAAGCTCAGCCGCCAGCACCCCGGCATGCTGGCCATAATTGTTAATCAAAAATGCGTACGTGAGACTGGCACGAGGGAAGTCGTTTAACCGCCGGGCCAAGTCGCCTTGCTTGAGGCGCGCATAAAAAACGATGGGGGACTGGGCGTAATCTTTCGCAGCAACAATGCGCTCCAGAATCTTGTAGGCCTCTTCATAATACCGGTCTTCACCGCGCTGTTCGACAATCAACGCCGCCCGGTAAAGCGCATAGGGCGCATACTCGTGCTGCTTAAACTTGTCCGCCAGATCGATCAGACATTTCTGCGCGTCCACATGCAGGCCTTTCCCTGCGTAATAGTCCGCCTCGTCAATGTACGAATACACCGCCGCGTCAGCCTTCGGGTAATCCGCCCGCACCGAGGCCAACACCGCCAATGACTCCGCAGCTTGATCGAGCCGAAATCCCGCCTGAGCCCGCAGCAAGCGGGTATTCGCCTCCACCTCTGCCCTCAACCCCGGCTCCAAATCGACCAACTGACCGGGTAAGGCGGCGGCCCATTCCTGGGTCTTCGACGGCTGATCGGCCACGAGTGAGAGCCGGGCCCGCAGCCACCCAAGGCGCGCCCGCAATTCCACCGGCAGCCCGCCCTTGCCGGCCTGGGTTGCACCGAGCAGTTGATTCACCCGAACGTAGGCCTCGGCCTCGCGCCCCGCTCCTTGGAGCGCACGGGCCAACGCCCACTCCGACTGCCAACGCTCAACCACCCCGAGCCGGGCATCCCGGGCATAACTGTCGAGTTGCTCGCTTGCCGTCTCCAACCGCCCGTCGTGAATCAGGGCAACGACGCGTTGTGCCATAAGCAGCCCCACATCCACCCCGGCGGGCACATCCTTAAGCGCCGCCGCGTACGCCTGTTCAGCCGCGCCAAAATCGCCCGCGCGGAAACGCGCCTCCGCAATCATCACGCCCAGCGCGGCCCGCACTTCGGGCGCGGGTAACGCGGCCTGGGCCAGCGCCGCGTAATCGGCCGCCGTGCGGAAGCGCTTCAACTCCCAGGCTTGATCGGCGAGCAGGCCGAGCGCCGCCGGCTTAAGTTCGGAGGCGGGGAATTTCGCCAGCAGCCCCTTCGCGTCCAGTTCGGCTTGAGCCAAATTGGCGGCCACTACCGTCTCCTGGGCGCCAGTTTTTTCGACGATCTGCACCTGCTTTTCCCCCAGCCCGAGTTGCGCCCGAACCAGCAGCAAATTTGCCAAAATCGGATGCGCCGGCGCGGCCCCGATAAGCGCGTTGAGTTTGCTGTAAAAGGCCGCGTCAGCCGCGTCTCTCGCCAACAACTGCAAGGCCATGCGCTGCACGTCCGCGTCGGCCGCCCCACTTAGCAGGCCCTCCAGCGCGTTGCGGCCATCGGCACGTCGGGCGCCGGCAATCAGCCCGAGGAGCAGGCGGAAGTCATCCCGAGCCACCCGCTCGCCCGCCGGCAACAACTCCAGCTGTTTTTTCAAAAAATCCACTGCGTCATCGGTGCGCCCGCGTACCGCCAACAAGGCCGCATACTGCCGGGCGTAGCCATGGCCGACGATTTTGCCCTGATACCGCTCGGCCCCTTGGCGCACGGTGTTTAACTGCGCCTCACTCGCCTCGCCCAGGCTCAGTCGCGCCTGTTCGCGCGCCAACACCAGGTAGGCACGCTGGATTTCCGATACGGCCGCGTCGGCCGCGCGCTGGTAGGCTTCGCGCGCCTTGGTGAAATCGCCGGTCGCATCGGCTACTTGGCCCTGCAAGAAACTCCACCACGCGCGCTCCGCGAGCACCAGCTCATCAGGCTTGGCCGAGCCGAGCGCGGCCCGCGCCGCTTCGATCCGTTTGCGGCTCACCGCGATCAGGCCGGCGCGCAACCAATAGGCGGCCGACGGAACTCCCTTGTAAGCCTGCAAGGCCTTCTCCGCCGCATCGCTGCGTCCCTCATTAAGTCGGGCTGAGACCAGCTCGAGCACCATTAAGTCACGCGCAGCCCCCACCACTTGAGTGGAACTGAGCAACTGGCTGTAGAGTCCAGCCGCGACCGAAGGAAAACCCAACTCCAGCGCGCGCCGCGCCGCCACATACGAGCGCAGCGCTCCTCCCGGCAACACCGGGGCCTCTGCGGCCGACAGCAACGGCGCGGGCTCCAACGCGACTGCGACCGGTTGCCCCGCCAAACGGGTCGCCATCACGGTCAGCAAGAGGGTAAGCAGGGTACGGAACGACATACGAAAAACCCGAAGTTGCTCGCCACCTGGGAAACAATCAACCGCGTTGTAATCAGTTCCGCCTCGCCCACCCACGACCGCTCGCCAGATTCGGCCCCGACTCCCAATTCATCCCTCCTCCTCCAAATCATGACCCCGCTCCTCATTGTTCTTGGCGTCCTTTTTCTCGGCGTGGTGATCCTCGGCTTGTGGGCCGTGGGCATCTACAACGGCCTGGTCGCGCTCCGTAATCGCTTCAAAAACGCGTTCGCTCAAATCGACGTGCAGCTGAAGCGTCGCTACGACCTCATCCCCAACTTGGTCGAAACCGCCAAGGGGTACCTCAGGCATGAGCGCGAAACACTCGAAGCGGTTATTAAGGCCCGCAACATCGCCGCCTCGGCCGCGCAAAGCGCCGCCGCAAACCCCGCCGACCCCCAGGCCATGCAGGGCCTGCTCTCCGCCGAAGCCGGCCTGGGCGGCGCTCTCTCCCGCCTTATGGTCGTCTCCGAACAGTACCCCGACCTCAAGGCCAACCAAAACATGATGCAGCTCACCGAGGAGCTCACCTCGACGGAGAACAAGATCTCCTTCGCGCGTCAGGCTTACAACGACAGCGTCATGACCTACAACACCCAGCGCGAAACCTTCCCCGCCGTGCTCCTGGCCGGCGCCCTCGGATTCCAACCAGCCGCGCTTTTCCAGATTGAGGATCCCTCCGAGCGCCAGGCCCCCAAGGTGCAATTCAACTAACCGCCCCGCGTCGGGTTCAGTCTTCCCCCCATTGCTCGCATGGACTTCTTCGAGGCCCAGGCTCTGGCCAAACAGCGCACGACCCGCCTCGTCGCGCTCTTTGCGCTGGCTGTGCTCGGGACGATTTCGGCTGGCTATTTCGCCTTCATCACCCTGACCGCCGCCTTCGGGGTGCGCGCCACCGCCAATGGCGGCGGGCTTGAGCGCGACGTCGAGGGCCTCGCCCACCTGCGGCTCTGGCAGCCCGGCGCCCTGATCGCCTTCACCCTGCTCACGCTCGTGGTGGTCGGCCTCTCCGCTCTCGGTAAATGGCTGCAATTGCGCGCCGGCGGTCGCGCCATCGCCGCCTTGGTGGGCGCCCGCGAGCTCCCGCCTCACTCCACCGTTCTGCGTGAGCGTCAGTTGCTCAACATCGTTGAGGAGATGTCCATCGCCTCCGGCCTGCCCATGCCCGCCGTCTTCGTGCTCGACGCCGAGACCGGCATCAACGCCTTTGCCGCCGGCCTGACCACCAGCGATGCGGTGGTCACCGTTACCCGCGGAACGCTTGAAAAACTCACCCGCGACGAGCTTCAAGGCGTCGTCGCCCACGAGTTTAGCCACATCCTCAACGGCGACATGCGCCTGAACGTCCGCCTCACCGCCATTATCCATGGCATCCTGGTGGTCGGGCTGATCGGGCGCGGCATCCTCGGCGGCCTGAGCCACGTCCGGGGCGGATCCGGCGACCGCGACAAAAACGGCGCGGGACTCATCGTGGTTATCTTCGCCGTCGGCCTGGTGATGCTCGCACTGGGTTACGTCGGCTATTTTTTCGGGCGCCTGATTCAGGCCGCCGTCTCTCGCCAACGCGAGTTCCTGGCCGACGCCGCTGCCGTTCAGTTCACCCGCAATCCCGCCGGCATCAGTGGCGCGCTCAAAAAAATCGGCGGCTATGCACTCGGCTCGCAGGTGCAAGCCCCCCAGGCCGCCGCGCTCGGCCACTTCTTCTTTGCCCAAGGATTCCGCTCTTCCTTCGGCGGGCTTTGGGCCACTCATCCCCCCCTCGACGTGCGCCTCCGCGCAATCGACCCGTCCTTTGACGGCCACTACAGCGAGCCGCCCGTCGAGGCAGAGCTCCAACCCACGCTCGCAAGAGCAGCCGCCTCGGGGTTACGCCCCGCACCGGCCCGCACCGCGCCTGAACGCCCCACCGCCGCTCGCGCCCTCTCGCCCCAAACCTTGATCGCCGCCATCGGCACGCTCACTCCCGCCCACACCGAGCGCGCCCACGTACTGGCCCAATCCCTGCCCGACGAACTGCGCGCCGCCGCCCGCACCCCGCCCGCCGCCGCCGCCCTGGTCTGCGGACTCCTCCTTTCTTCCGACAACGCGACCTTGCGCGCTCGCCAACTCGACTTGATTCGCCGCTTCTCCGGCGAGGTGTGCGCTGGCACCGTGAAGTCACTGGGCGCCAGCCTGCTCGCCCTGCCCCAGGAGGCGCGCCTGCCGCTGCTGCTGTTGACCCCGCCCTCCCTGCGCCAACTCCCGCCCGCGGAGCTTTCGCGCCTGCTCGAAACCCTCGACGAACTCGTCCACGCCGACCAACAGGTGAACCTGTTCGAATTCGCCCTGCAAAAAGTCCTCGGCCACCACCTCGCGCTCGCCGCCAATCCCTCCGGTCAACGCGAAAGCTTTTCCCCCGCCGATGTTTCCGCCGAGATGGGCGTTGTGCTGACCTTCGCCGCCCGCTTAAGCGCGGCCGACGAGCCTGCGGCCCAAGCCGCCTTCAATGCCGGCGCCGCAATCTTCTCCGGACTCTACCCCGTACTCACGTTGCAATCCCAAGAGACCGCGACCTTGGCCAACCTCGACTGCGCGCTCGACCGCCTGGCTCAGGCCCACGGCCCGGTAAAAAAACGCCTGCTCACCGCCCTCGCCCTCACGGTCAGCCACGACGGCCAAGTCGATCCGGCGGAAACCGATTTACTGCGCGCCCTCGCCTCAGCGCTGGATTGCCCCATGCCGCTCGCCTCCGCTTGACGCCGTGCCGAGCGCCCGGCGCCCCCGCGCTCTCGGCGGTAAAACCTTCCCGTCCCCGAACGCGCTGATTAGCGCACGAAAAAGCCCGTAAACCTTTCGATTTACGGGCCTTAAAGAAACTGGCGTCCCCACGGGGATTCGAACCCCGGTCCGCCTTTTTCGTATTTTCTTCATATTATTGATTAACAATCTTTAACGTTTTTACGTTTATAAAAATATCGCCCACGGGGTCACTTTAGAGGGTCGAACTATTCACTGTTTATGCATCGTAGTGACTTGGCACTACCAGATATGGCACGTTGTTGATCGGTCGATGCATCTGAATAAGAATCTCTCTGATTTTGGTTAAAAATGCGAAAACGAGGCTTAGGCTCTTTTCCCGTCACCTTTCGACTGATCAGGATGTAAGGAGCGGGGCGACCGTGGCAATCCTGTGGCGCGAAAATCCGCCCGTAATTCAGCGGTTTGATACTGGATTTCGTGCCCCCATACTTTCCTTGAAACATCGGAAACTCCGGCGTTCACCGCTTCTGTTTCCCACGCTCCCACGGTAGCTGATTCTATTTCGGAAAACATTTCCCTGACCGCCGACTTGCCCAGACCGGCGACCTCCGCCAACCGCAGCACGTCGTCAAACCGGCGGGGCAGCCGCATGTCGCCGAGCCAGTTCAGCGCGATGAAGGTGTTGCAGACATTCGGGTTCAAATCATAGGCGGGACTGAGCTGCCAAGTCTTCAGCTGGTCGAAGTAAAGAAAGGCGTGGTTGCGGCCGTGGTCGTCCCGATTGGTGGCGAGAAGGTTGAATAGGATGCGCCGGAAAGCCTCGTGGGCCTCGGGCACTCCGCCAAGCGCACGAGCAAGGCGAATGAGTTCCTCGTAGCCGATTTTCCCGTTTGCGGCTTCTTTGTGCAGCAGACCGCTCAAACTGTGCACGTGTAACCTGCTCCAATCTCCTTGCGCTGACTTGATCCGGTCGAAACGCGCGGTCGCAAAATGGCGACGTCCCTCATCCTCGACGAGCCACGCGGGTGGCACCCGTAGTCCGGCCCGCTTCGCCATGCGCCAAAAGGCGAATTCGACCGCACCTTCGGTTTCGTCTCCCAGTCGCTCCAGCTTCAAAATGACCGGCTGGTGATTAGGTGGGGGGGCACCACCGACCAAAAGCTCATGCAACGACAGGGCCGTGCCCTCCGGCGCTAGCGGGAGATAGGCGGAGAGTTTAGGAAAGGCTCCGCCCAAGGTGCCGCCGGCATGGGCCAGCGCGATGTTGACGGCATTACGGTCGAGCGAGACGGGCTCCGCCCGAAAGGCATCTGCTTCGCGGGCGATAGCGGCCAAGCTTACGCGTAAAACTGTCTCATCGCCGCCCTGGCCCAGCACTGGCTCGAAGGTGATTGCACCTGAAGCGCGCTGTCCCAACGCGGCCAACTTACCCATCGTGGTGCGTAGTTCCGGCAGCTCGTGCTTGAGCATGCGCTCACCCCAAGCGTCCGGTAGCGCGTCCGCGATCAAACCGGGTAACCCCGCATGCAGGGGCGTGGAACCGGGGCCGAAAAGCTGAAGGGTGCTGCCCGCGCGCGCGACGGGAAGCTGCACCGGCGAAAGATCATGACCGGTCTGTAGAAACTCCTCGGTAAATTGCAGGGCGTAAGACTGCTCTCGCGGATTATGCGCAAGCGTGGCCATGGGTTGCCCAAGGTAACGCAGACGCAGCAGAATGGGTTCGTCGATGGGCATGGCGAATTACTTTCTGAGTGACACCCTACGAACGCGTTGACGCCGACGCTGCGGCGCTCCCAAGGCGAGAAAATCATCAAGACTGCGCGGCGCGGCCGGCGCGGGTTTGAGGGACTCCATCAACTTGTCTGCCAAACCTAGGCTCACGAGGAGCTGCGCAAACGCCCCCGTTCCGATGAGTCCGGTGGTTTCGAACTTGCGCAAAGTGCGCAGCGGAACGCCCGAGCGTTCGGCGAGATCGGCTTGGCGCCAACCGAGTTGAATGCGCTGTGCACGCAGACCGTCAGCTATAGCCCGCAATACATCAGCTCCATTTACTAGAGTCACCATAATGGCTTTTGAATAGATAAAACTTATTTAAGCGACATCAAAATGACCCTTAAATTGGAATGCTAGATATGCCAACGGGACTGAGGTATTTTACGGAGCTTAGCCCCGAACCCTTCAGTATCTGCAGTGAAGCCTCGGCCTCTCGAAGCTCAGTAACCGTCAGGGCGGTGATCTTGGGTCTAGAAGCCGCCGCGCCGTGAATGCGCTCCATTTCCCACATCTGCTGCTGGGCTTCGGCATCCTGAAGATTTAGAAAGTGCTTTTTACGCTGCTTGCCGCCGATGCTGACCAGCACGCGATAGCTCACCGTTCCGGAATTATTCCGGATGGGAACTATCGATGCAGGTTGAGAACGAAGCGGCACAATAATGATGTGTCCGTTCGCGCTGGATTGAATAATGGAATTTTCGGAAAATTCAGCCTGCAGCCTGGGCTGACCTGCGGCGGGTGTGTCTGGGTTTACTCTGCCCGCATCCAGGGGTTTAGCCGGAGAAAGTTCTTTCGCGGCCCCAGTAGGCAGTGAATAGCTAAAGTATTCACTGGTTTGGACACGAGAAGAGGGAGAAGCGCTACTTTCAGCGCCATCTCCCTCTGATTTGGCTACTTGTGTAGCACTTAAAACTGGCGTCCCCACGGGGATTCGAACCCCGGTTACATCCGTGAAAGGGACGTGTCCTGACCGGGCTAGACGATGGGGACGTGTAGAACGGAGGTCGGACCTTAAAATCCACTTCGGCTCTTGCAAGGGTAAACTTTCAACCGCTTTTCGCTTTCGCTCCGCCCTCCCCCCGTCTTCTGTCCTGCGCCTAAGCCATGACCTCCGCCCAAATCGCCGCCGCCCTGCCCGCCCGCGCCGTCACCTCCATCGACGGTCTCCCCTTTCCGCTCCTCGCCTCGGGCAAGGTCCGCGAGATCTACGACCTCGGCGACGCCCTCCTGCTCATCGCCACCGACCGGCTCTCCGCCTTCGATGTGATTTTGCCCGATGGCATTCCCGGCAAGGGCATCATCCTCACCCAAATGAGCAACTGGTGGTTCGCCCAGACCAGCCACCTGCTGCCCAACCACCTCTTGCCCGACCAGGCCGGCGAATTCGCCCGCCGCGGCATCACGGACCGCGACTTGCAACTGCGCTCCATGATCGTGCGCAAACTCACCCCGCTCACCATCGAGTGCGTCGTCCGCGGCTACCTTGTGGGCAGCGGCTGGTCGGCCTACCAGAAAACCGGCGAGGTCTGCGGCCACCGCCTGCCCACCGGCCTGCGCCAAGCCGACAAACTCCCCCAACCGCTCTTCACCCCCACCACCAAGGCCCCTAAGGGCCAGCATGACGAGGCCATCAACGACACCCAGGGCGCCGCCGCCGTTGGCCCCGCCCTTTACGATAAGGTCAAAGCCACCAGCCTCGCCTTGTATCAACTTGGCCACGACCGGGCCCGCGCCGCCGGCATGATTCTGGCCGACACCAAATTCGAATTCGGCACCGACGCCGCCGGCAACCTGATCCTCATCGACGAGGTGCTCACCCCGGACTCCTCCCGTTACTGGCCGGCCGATGGCTACCGCACCGACTGCTCGCCCCCCAGCTACGACAAGCAGTTCGTCCGCGACCACCTGCTGGCGATCAAGTGGAACCAAACCCCGCCCGCCCCCACGCTTCCGTCAGAGGTGATCGAGCGCACCCAAGAAAAGTATCTGGCCGCCCTGAAAAACCTACTCGGTTAACTGCTTCCTAGCTTCCTACCCCCACCCCCAGCCTCCGCTACTCACCCCCGGCAAACCACTCACCAATGAGCTCACTTCCACGCGTTTTCATCGGTACCGACAGCGGCGCCACCACTTCAAAAACCGGCGGCGTCTGGGCCGATGGTTCACCGATCTCCACCCACCTGCGCCAGAGCACCACCAACTCCCAGGACGGCACCGCCGCCGTGGTGCGCGGCTGGGTCGAGGGCGTCGAGGGCTTCCTCGCCGACAACCAGCTCGCGTGGTCCCAGGTAGCCGGCGTGGGCCTCGCCTTGCCCGGCCCGTACCAGAGCTACGGCGTGCTCGATTTCTCCGCCAACCTACCGGCCTCGTTCACCGGCTGGAACTTTTTCACCGACTACTCGGCGGCCCTTGCCGCCAAAGCCGGCCGCCCCATCCCGCTGGTGGTGGGTAACGATGGCGATCTCGGCGGAGTGGGCGAAGCCGCACGCGCCCGCGGCGAACAAAAGGCCGCGGTGGTGCTGCTTGCCCCCGGTTCAGGCCTTGGCACCGCCTACATCGATGCCCGCGGCCTGCCGCTCTCTGGCGACCACCTAGCGGGGATGGAGGCAGGCCACATGCCCGCGCCGCTCCACCTGCTCGGAACGAAACTCGCCGCCGCCGCCCCCTTCCGCTGCGGCTGCGGGCGCGACTGGGGATGCGTCGAGGCCTACACCACTATCTCCGGCCTCCCCCAGTATCTCGATTTGCTTCTACCGAACTACCCCGGGCACCCGTTGGCCACCTCGGCTGAAACACCTAAACACAAAGCTCTTTCCCTGCGTGGGCTTGCCCAAAAGGGCGATGCACTCGCATTGGAAATCTTCGATCTGCAGGCCCGCGCCCTCGGCCTCCATGTGGCCAATCTTGCGATGGCCCTCGACCCCGGCTTCGTCGTGATCGGCGGCGGTTTAATTGACCCGGAGAGCACCACCCCGCAATTCCGCGAGCGTTATTTGGAAAACATCCGCCGAGCTGCAGCACCGTACCTATTTCCCTCCCAGCGCCGCTGCATGAAAATCACCCCAGCCGCTCTCGGTGAACTGTCACAGGCCATCGGCGCCGCCCTGACCGCGCTCTACACCGCGCAGGCCGCCGCGTAAGCGGGAGGCGGCCTCGCCCCGCTTCCGCTCACCGGCCGGAACCGGCCACCACCAGTCCGAC
>CAMBUJ010000019.1 GCA_945871005.1 Opitutus sp. GAS368
AGGGTTCCGTGGTGACGGTCGAACCGGGGCTCTATTACCCGGGGCTGGGCGGCTGCCGGATCGAGGACGTGGTGCAGGTCACCGCCACCAAGCCGAAGCTACTCTCGGAGTTCCACTACGAGTGGGAAATCCGCTGAGGGGTTGCCCACGAAACACACGAAAGAACACGAAAACGCCAAACCGTCGGAGTGTATCACAGAGCCGAGCCGGAGGACCGACACAGAGGGCACAGAGTTCGATCCCCAGAGCAGCAGGAAAATCATTAATATCAATACGTGGAAGGAGTAGCGAACCCAGCCGAAATTGAGTTCGAATGCTTCAGAACCAAGGAGGTCTATGAGGCCTCCCTGTCTTTAAACTCTGTGTCGGCGCTCCGGCTCGGCTCTGTGATACACTCAGACTTTTTGGGTTTCTAACTCGCGCCCCCCACCGGAAACGTCGAGGAACCCGGAATTTCGTGTTATTTCGTGTTTTTCGTGGGCGACGGTATGTTCAGCCATGCCCGAACTCGCCGAGGTTGAGTTTTACCGCCAGCGCTGGAACCCCGGTCTCGGCGAGCCCATCCAGCGCGTCTTACTCCACCCGAAGGCCCGGATTTTCCGAGAGTGTGATCCGTCCCTGCTCGTCGCCCAGCTAACCGGCGACGTGCTGCTAACCTCGGAGGCCGCCGGTAAACAGATGCTCTTCCGGTCGCGTGGCGATGGCTGGCTCGGCATCCATCTTGGCCTTACCGGCGAACTCTCGGTGCAACCGGCCGGCTACGCCCCGGGTAAAAGCGACCACCTCGTCCTGGTCCAACACGAGCGCGCACTGGTGTTCACCGATCCACGGATGTTTGGCCGGGTGCAGTTTCACGTCGGCCCCAGCGCGCCCGCGTGGTGGGCCGAGATCGCTCCGCCGGTTCTCTCTGCGGCCTTCACCGTCGAGGCGCTCACCGCGTTTCTGCACCGCCGGGCGCGCACCCCGATCAAAAGCATTTTGCTCCTGCAGGAGCGTTTCCCCGGCATCGGCAATTGGATGGCCGACGAAATCCTCTGGCGGGCCGCCTTGCACCCGCGCCGCCCAGCGGGGTCGCTCATCCCGGCCGAGATCAACACCCTCCACCACGAAATCCGCTGGGTGGCGGAAAACGCGCTCCAGGTCATCGGTGCGGCAAAAACCCCCACCCTGCCCGATCCGCCGAAAAGCTGGCTGTTCGTTCATCGCCGGGAGGCGGAAGGCAAATGCCCGCAAACCGGAGTACCGCTCGTCCACGAAGAAATTGGCGGACGGAACACTTGCTGGTCGCCCGCCCGCCAAAAACTTTAACACTCGCCGCGATCATTCACGGAACCCGTTAACCACGCTTCCCCATGCAAATCCTTCCGCACAGCAAATTCCTCTTCATTGGCGACTCGATCACCGACGCCGGCCGCGATCCCTCCGGGGAAGCCACCCCGTGGGGCCAGCCCGGCACTGGCCGCGGCTACGTTTCACTCATTGAAGCCTGGCTGGGCGCAACCCGTCCCGCCGACCAGATCCGCGTCATCAACCGCGGCACCAGTGGCCACACGGTGCGCGACCTGGCCGCCCGCTGGCAGACCGACGTGCTCGACCAGCGCCCCGATTGGCTCGCCGTGGTGATCGGCATCAACGATGTCTGGCGCCAGTTCGACACCCCGCTGCGCACGGATTTACAAGTGCCGCTTGAGGAGTACACCCGCGTACTCACCGCGCTCGTAGAAAAAACCCGCCCCCTCGTCAAGGGACTGATCCTCGCCACGCCCTATGTCATCGAGGGCAATCGCGCCGACCCAATGCGCCGGCGCATGGATGAGTACGGGGCGGTCGTCCGCGACTTGGCGGTACGCAACAATGCCGTCTTCATCGACACGCAGGCGGCCTTTGATGCGGTTCTCGTCCACACCCACCCGATGACGCTCGCCTGGGATCGTATTCACCCCAATACCACCGGCCACATGATCCTCGCCCGCGCCTTCCTCGCCGCCCTTGGCGCCGCCTAACCATGGCCTCCTCCCGTCAACGTCTCGACGAACTGCTCGTCACCCGCGGCCTTGCCGACTCGCGCTCGCAGGCCAAGTCGTTGATCATGTCGGGCCGGGTCCTCCACGGCACCGCGCGCCTCGACAAACCCGGCAAAGAATTCCCCAGCGATATCGAGCTGATCGTCGAGCAACCGCCGCGCTACGTTTCCCGAGGCGGGGAAAAACTCCACGGCTTCATCGAAAAATTCGGCCTCGATCTGCACGGCGCCCACGTGCTCGACGTCGGGGCCTCCACCGGCGGATTCACCGACTGTTCGCTTCAACACGGCGCGGCCGACGTGGTCTGCGTCGATGTGGGCCGCGCCCAGCTCCACGCCCGTTTGCGCGCCGATTCCCGGGTGACCAACCTGGAAAAAATCAACGCCCGCAACCTCCGCGCCGAGGACCTGCCGCGCGCCGAATACGACGCCATCGTCATGGATCTGTCGTTCATCTCGCTCAAAAGCGTGCTGCCCGCCGTCTGGCCGCTGCTGCGCGCCGGGGGTACGCTGGTCGCTCTGGTGAAACCCCAATTCGAAGCCGGCAAGGCCGAGGTGGACAAGGGCCGCGGCATCATCCGCGACACGGCCGTGCAGGACGCGGTGTTAGCCGACATCCAAGGTTTCGCCCTCGCCCAGTTACCCGCCGCCCAGCTTGTTGGCGCGATGGATTCGCCCATCACCGGCACCGACGGCAATCGCGAGTTTTTGCTCGGACTGCGCAAAGGCAGTTAACACTGTCCCCTCCATCCCCATGCCCATGCCCCCCATCCGCAAACTCGCCTTCGTGGTCAACGATCCCAAACCCGGCGCGTCTGAGTTGGCCGAGGCCCTGATGGCGATCGCCCGTGCCGGCGGCGTGGAGGTCACCTACACCAACGCCTACCCAGTCCCGTCTGATTTTCTGGTGGCCCAGGACGCGTGCTGCGTGATCGGTGGCGACGGCACCCTGCTGGGGATCGCCGCACAGGCGGCCCGCGCCCGCGTGCCGATCATCGGAGTCAACCGCGGGAACCTCGGCTTCCTGACCACCTTTTCCGCCGACAACATTCGGGACTCGTTCCCCTCGTTGCTCGCCGGTGCGTTCCAGATTAACCAACGCGCCCTGCTGACCTGCTCGATCGACGGCGGCCCCGGGGATCTCGCGCTCAACGACGTGCTCATCAAAGCCGAGGTCAACTCTCGCATCGTCGGGCTCGAAGTCACCGCCGATGGCCAATTGGTGACCGACTACGACTGCGACGGCCTGATCTTCGCCACTCCCACCGGGTCGACCGCCTACAATCTTTCCGCCGGCGGCCCGCTGGTGCACCCGTCGGCCGAGGTCATCGCGCTGACCCCGATCTGCCCGCATACGTTGAGCAACCGCTCGATCATTTTCCGCGCCGAGGTCAAACTGGCGGTGCGCAACCTGAGTCCGGGTATCACCCTGCAAGTCACCGTGGACGGGCAGCGCGATTACCGCGTGAACGGTGACCAGGTGATCACGATCACCCATGCCGCGGAAACGTTACCGTTGGTACAACGCCGCGACCACGACCACTTCGCCGTGGTGCGCACCAAGTTGAAGTGGGCCGGTGGGGTCACCGAGCGCAACCGCTAGAGGCGATCCAGTCCGATCTCTAGGGCTAAAAAGTAGCGCAGACTTCCAGTCTGCTCCGATTGCAATAGCAGGCTGGAAGCCTGCGCTACGCCGGGCCGCTGACGGCCGTAGTAATACCAGAAAAGCACGAGCCGCCCCGAATCAAAAAAAAGGCGCGACCTGCTGGGTCGCGCCTTTGCGGTTTAAGCGACTCGTGCCGCCTTCCCCGACTGCTTTCACCTAGGTTACCCGAGGCGATTCTTAGTTTTTCTTAAACCCGGTCGGATGCTCCGAATGCCACTTCCAAGCAGTGGCGACGATCGGCTCGATCGTGGTGTACTTGGGCTCCCAGCCCAGCTCGGTCTTGGCCTTGGTCGAATCGGCGTACAGCGCGGGCGGGTCGCCGGCGCGGCGCGGCGAAGTCACGTAGGCAACCTTTTTGCCGGTGACCTTTTCGACGGCATGGATCACTTCCAGCACCGAGGTGGGCGTGCCCGTACCGAGGTTGTAGAAGAGCGCAGCGCCGGGGGTTTGCAGCTTGTCGAACACCGCGATGTGGGCGCGGCTGAGGTCGTCCACATGCACGTAGTCGCGCAAGCAGGTGCCGTCCGGGGTCGGGTAATCGGTGCCGAAAACCTGCACGTTCTCGCGCTTGCCCATGGCCACATCGATCACCAGCGGGATCAGGTGGGTCTCTGGGTTGTGCTGCTCACCGATGCGGCCGTCCTCGGCGGCGCCGGCGGCATTGAAGTACCGGAAGGCCGCAAAACTCAGGCCGTAGGCCGAGGCGAAGGACTTGAGGGCGTTCTCCATGTCCAGCTTGGTCTGGCCGTAGGGGTTGATCGGGGCCTGGGGCATGCTTTCCACCAGGGGCATTTTGTCGGGGATGCCGTAGGTCGCGCAGGTGGAGGAGAAGACGAACTTCTTCACGCCCGACCCAATCATGCAGCGCAGCAGGTGGAGGGTGGCGGCGACGTTGTTAAAGTAATACTTGAGCGGATCGGTGACGCTCTCGCCCACGAAGGCGTAGGCGGCAAAATGCATCACGATGTCGATCTTCTCCTTGCGGAGGATTTTCCCCACTTCGCTCTCGTTGCCGAGATTCACGGAGTAGAAGGGCACCTCGGAATCCACGGCCGCACGGTGGCCGAAGACGAGATTGTCCAACACCACGGGGCGATGCCCGGCGGCGATCAGTTGACGAACACAATGGCTACCGATGTAGCCTGCACCTCCGACGACAAGTACGTTCATATTTGGAGCCTAGGCTTGTATTACGGTTAAGGTCGGGTTGGCTAGCGGTTTTTCCTCCATGTCGCTTAAAACCCCTCGCATCGTCATCACGGGAGTTGGCCTGACCGCCCCCAATGGCAACACGTTGACCGAATTCCGCCAAAACCTGCTCGCCGGGGTAGGTGGGATCGAGAAAAAGGAGATTCGTTACATGGGCGAACTGCTCGCCGGCGTCTGCCACTACGACGCGCTCAAGTACCAAACGAAAAAGGAACTGCGCGTGGGCACGCGGGCCGGCTCGATCTCGATTTACTGTGCCCGTGAAGCCGTGGCTAACAGCGGCATCGATTTCGCCGCGTTCCCCAAGGACCGCATCGGCGTGTACATCGGCACCACCGAGCACGGCAACGTCGAGACCGAGAACGAAATCTACGCGATCTCGAAGTTTAACTACGACACCAAGTATTGGTCGCACTACCACAACCCGCGCACCGTTTCCAACAACCCGGCGGGCGAGATCTCGCTGAACCTCGGCGTCACCGGGCCGGCCTACACGATCGGCGCGGCCTGCGCGGCCGGTAACATGGGCCTGATCCACGCCACCCAGATGCTCCGCCTCGGCGAAGTCGATCTGGCGATCTGCGGCGGGGTGAGCGAGTCGATCCACACCTTTGGCATCTACGCCGGCTTCAAATCCCAAAACGCCCTCGCCACCCACCCCGATCCGCTCAAGGCCTCGCGCCCGTTTGACCGCGACCGCAACGGCATCGTCATCTCCGAGGGCGGCGCGCTTTACACGCTGGAGCGCCTCGACGACGCGCTGGCCCGCGGGGCCAAGATTTACGGCGAAATCGGCGGCTACTGCGTGAACTCCGACGCCAGCGATTACGTGCTGCCCAATCCCGGTCGCCAGGCCGAGTGCGTGCGCAAGGCGCTCAAGTCCGCCGGCATGGCCCCGCAGGACATTCACATCGTCAACACCCACGCCACCGCCACGCCGTTGGGCGACATCCAGGAGTGCGAGGCGATCCGCGCGGTGTTCGGCGAAAACTGCCCGGACACCTACGTCAACAACACCAAGGGCTACATTGGCCACTGCATGGGAGCGGCTGGCGCCTTGGAGCTGGCGGGCAACCTGCCCTCCTTTGACGACCTCGTGGTGCACCCCACCATCAACGTGGACAACCTCGACCCTCATTGCGCCCTGCCCGGCCTGGTGCTCAACCACCCGAAGAAGGTCGGTAAAGTCGATACGATCCTCAATAACTCGTTCGGTATGCTCGGGATAAATTCCACGTTGATTGTGAAGCGATTTGTGCCCTAACTGCGCCCCTTACATCCTCAAAATGACCAAAGACGAAACCAAACAAGTGGTCCTCGAAATCATCGCCGACATCGCGCCGGACGAAGACATTTCCAATCTCAAGTCCGACGTGCGCCTGCGCGACCAGATGCAATTGGATTCGATGGACTTCCTCGACATCGTGATGGAGCTGCGCAAGCGCCACAACATCGAGGTGCCCGAGGCCGATTACATCCAGCTCGCCTCGCTCGACAGCTGCGCCGAGTACCTGACGCCGAAGTTCACCGCGCTCGGCAAGTAAGCCCGGCCAAACCGCTTTCACGCAGGGCCTGACCTCGGTCAGGCCCTTTTTTATGGGGGAGTGGAGGGGCCCATCAACGCTCACCCCACCCGCCAGCCCTCCCGACTCATCCCCTCGTTAAGCGTACTCCCTTGAACACCTCCAGCCACTACGACGTCGCCATCATTGGCGCGGGCATGTCCGGGCTCGCGGCCGGCATCCGCCTCGCGCATTTCGGCAAAAAGGTCTGCATCTTCGAGCGCCACAACGTCACTGGCGGACTCAACAGTTTTTACAGCCTGGGCGGGCGCAAATACGACGTGGGGCTGCACGCGATGACCAACTTCGTGCGCGCCGGGGTCAAAGGCACGCCGCTGACCAAGCTGCTGCGCCAACTGCGCATCGAGCGCGACGAATTCGCGCTGTGTGAACAGAAGCGCTCCCGGGTCGCCTTCGGCCCGCACGGCGAGGCGTCGATGACCTTCACTAACGATTTCACTGTTTTTGAAAGTGAAGTCGCCCGCCAGTTTCCCGCCCAGATCGACGGCTTCCGCCGTCTGGTGGCCCTGATCCGCAGCTACGACGACGTTTCCCTCGGGGCGGTGCCCGAATCGGCGCGGGCCGTCCTGCGCCGCCACCTGAGCGATCCGCTCTTGGAGGACATGCTGTTTTGTCCGGTGATGTATTACGGCAGCGCCACCGAGCACGACATGGAGTTCGGCCAGTTTGTGATCATGTTCAAGGCGCTCTTCCTCGAAGGCTTCGCCCGCCCGCTGGACGGAGTGCGAGTGATCTTGCGCGTGCTCTTGGACAAGTACCGCCAGGCCGGCGGTGAGCGGCGCATGCGCTGCGGGGTGCAAAAAATCATCACCCGCGACAGCCAGGCCAGCGCGCTGGTTTTGGACGACGGCAGCGAGGTGACCGCCACGCATGTGATCAGCACCATCGGCGCGCCGGAAACCGAGCGGCTCTGCGCGCGCGCATCTCAAATCTCAAATCTCAAATCTGAGATTCCGGACGCCGATCTCAAATTCCAGATTTCAAATTTAAAATCCCACCCCGCCGGGGCGCTCAGTTACACCGAGACCATCACCGTGCTGGACCGCGAACCCGCCGCACTCGGCTGGGGTGACGACACGATCGTATTTTTCAACGACTCGGAAAAATTCAGCTACGCGCGCAGCACGACCCCGGTGGACGTACGCAGCGGGGTGATTTGCATCCCCAACAACTTCGATTACGGCGCCGACCGGCATCTGCCCGAAGGCCTGTTCCGCTGCACCTGCCTCGCCAACTACGAGCAATGGGCCCACCTGCCGGAGGGCGAGTACCGCGCAGCCAAAGCCCGCTGGTATGCGGACATTCAGCGCAGCGCCCAGCGCTTCCTGCCCGCGCTCCCTAGCCCCGATGCGCTCACCCACGCCACCGTGGCCACGGATATGTTTACCCCTCGCACGATCACCAAGTTCACCGGCCGTTTGGGCGGGGCGATCTACGGCTCGCCGCACAAGATCCGCGACGGCCGCACCTCACTGAACAACCTCTACCTCGCCGGGACCGACCAGGGGTTTCTGGGAATTATCGGCGCGATGCTCAGCGGCATCTCGATGGCCAATTTCCACATCCTGCAAGCGGGCAAGTAACGTAAAAACGAAATGGGCTTCGACCGTTGCAGTGAGCGGATTAATGGAGCACCAAGCGCGCGGAACTCAGGATGGTATCACAGAGGAAATCCGGAGCCCGGACACGGAGTCCACGGAGTTAAATCGCTCAAAATCGCCTTCTATCACGATCAAAGAGAGAGTTAACAAGCCGAGTTGGAACCGTTCGGCTGTTTTTGAACCAAAGGAGTCGTTGTGGCCTCCCCTGTATCAGCTCTTTGGGCTGGGCTCCGTGGACTCTGTGTAAGCTGCCGAGTTTTTTCCTTCTGGTCACCCCGCCCGACTTGCCAGAGCGGCTGCCCTCGCCCACGGTGCTCGTCCACATGTTCGAGTCACTCACCGACAAACTCTCCTCCGCCCTGCGCAACCTGCGCGGGGTCGGCAAGCTCACCGAAGACAACATGGCCGACGCCCTCAAAGAGGTGCGCACCGCCCTGCTTTCGGCCGACGTCCACTTTAAAGTCGCGCGTGAATTCGTCGAACGCGTCCAGGCCCAGTGCGTCGGCCAGGAGGTCATCAAGTCGGTCACCCCCGGCCAGCAGATCGTCAAAATCATCAACGACGAACTGGTCCGCCTGCTCGGCGAAGGCACCACCGACCTGTCGACGGCGCGTCCGCTCAAAGTGCTCATGGTCGGTCTGCACGGCTCGGGTAAAACCACCTCGACGGTCAAGCTAGGCAAGTTGCTCAAAAAGCGCGGTTACCGGCCCTTCGTCATCGCCTGCGACGTGTACCGCCCCGCCGCCATCGACCAGCTCGAAATCCTCGCCAAACAGGAGGAGCTCGGCTTCTACAGCGACCTCATTTCAAAAGACGTTCCGGCCATCGCCGCCGCCGGTTTGGCAGCCGCCCAAGCGGCCGGTGCTGATGCTGTGTTATTCGACACGGCTGGCCGCCTTCAGATCGACACCGACCTGATCGAGGAGGTCAAAAAGCTGCGCGAACGGATCAAACCCGACGAAATCCTCCTGGTAGCCGACGGCGCGCTCGGCCAGGAGGCGGTGAACGTCGCCAAAGCCTTTCATGAGGCGCTCTCGCTCACCGGGTTGATTTTAACCAAGCTCGACGGCGACGCCCGCGGTGGCGCGGCCCTGTCGATCAAGTCGATCACCGGGGTGCCGATCAAATTTGTCGGCACCGGCGAAAAGACGGCGGACTTCGACACCTTTTATCCCGACCGCCTGGCCTCGCGCATTCTCGGCATGGGCGACGTGGTTTCGCTGGTCGAACGCGCCCAGGAAAACATCGACCAGAAAGAGGCCGAAAAGATGGCGGAGAAACTCCGCAAGGCCGACTTCAACCTCGAGGACTTCCTCGCGCAGATGCAGCAGATCAAAAAGCTCGGCTCGATGCAGAGCATCATGGGCATGATGCCCGGCATGAGCGGCATGCAGATCCCCGACGACGCCGAGCAGCAGATGGGCCGGACCGAGGCGATTATCAAGTCGATGACCATTCAGGAGCGCCGCAAGCCGGACATTTTGAACGGCAACCGCCGCCTGCGCATCGCCAATGGGGCCGGGGTGAAAGTTTTGGAAGTTAACCAACTCATCAAGCAGTTCCAGCAGATGCAAAAGATGATGAAGATGCTCAAGGGCGGCGGCGCCAAAAAGATGATGCGGCAGATGGAAACGATGAAAGGCCGCGGCGGTTTCCCTGGGATGTAAGCAGGAGGAAGGGCGGCTGGCCCACCGCGATGAGAGCGTTTAACACTCAATGATGCAGCTCCACGCCTCCTCGTTTACCACGCCTTGCGGCCCCTTTTCCGTGGCGGTGAACGAAGCCGGCGCAGTGGTGGCCGCCGCCTTCGGCGAGCTCGCCGCCCTTCATGCCCGCCTGCCCCAAAAGAGCCCCTTCAGTGGGGACCCGTTAGGCTTAACCCATCAGGTGCAGTTGGAGGTGGAGGAGTATTTTACGGGCAATCGGCAGGAGTTCACAGTAGAGCTGGCGGCCCAAGGAAGTGCATTCCAGCACCGGGTGTGGGCTGAGTTGGCATCGATTACCTTCGGGCAGACCCGCAGCTACAGCCAAGTGGCCGCCGCTCTCGGCCAACCCGGAGCCGCCCAGGCCGTTGGACGAGCCGTCGGCACCAACCCACTCGCTCTCTTGGTGCCCTGCCACCGGGTGATCGGCGCCAACGGCGCGCTGGGTGGCTTCGCCTTTGGCGTGACCATCAAACAGCAACTGCTCCGCCTGGAAGGCGGCTCGCCTGTTACCTTGGGCTGAGGCGGTTCGCCATGGCTGGTCTGCTACCCTCGGAAGCGAAACGACTCCGTCAACCCGCTACGCAGCTCTGGACTCCAAACGTTGCGAGTTCACGAAGCGATTTTGATCCGAGGCAGGAAAGAATAAAACATCCAGTCGTAGGCACGAGATCATCTCAATGAAACCAAGGCTGCGGTCCGGCGCTTACTATTCTGCCTAAGACTCACGCGTGATCACAAAAAAGCCGCCACCGGGTGAGGGTGGCGGCGAAGCTGGTTAGAGACGAATCGGTCGGCAGATTACTTGCTAGTGACACCTCGCGAATTGGTCCCCGCAGGGGTCACCAAAGTCGGGTTCTGGAAGGTCGAGCTAGCCGGCACGTTCTTCAGCATCTGCTTTTTCGGCGAACCACCCGGGCTGACCAAGTTGGCGGTCACGAAAATCAACAAGTTGCGCTTGCTGGAGGTTTCACCCTTAGAGCGGAACAGGGCCCCGAGGAAAGGGATGTCACCGAGCACGGGCACCTTGCTGCTGGTCTTCTTAACCTCTTCCCGGGTCAAACCGCCCATCACCAAGGTAGCTCCATCCCAAACCGTGACCTTGGTGGTGATTTCACGGGTTGAGAAGATCGGTTGATAGAAACCGGAAGGCACCGTTACAGTGGTATTCCCGCCGATCGCCACACTTTGCCCGCCGTATTCCACAAAGCCTTCAAATTCAGTCACCTTCGGGCTCAAGTCTAGCGTGATGCTATAATCATCTTCTTCGACCGTGGGGGTTACTTTGAGTTCAACACCCACGTTGCGCATAGTGAATTCCTGTGGAGTGCCCGCAGTGATACTGACGGAGCCACCACCAGCAGCACCAACAGCAGCAGCAGCCACTGTACTCTTGGTTTCACCATAGGACTGAGGATAGCGCATTTCTTGGGCGACCACCATGGTGGCCGGGCTACCCGATAACACTGTAACCTTAGGCGAACTTAGCAGATCGGAACCACTTTTTTGCGAAAGCGCCCGTAAAGCTGCAGAAACATTTAAGCCACCGAAAACGGCGGTTCCTTCGAATAAGTTTCCGACCGTTGCGCCTAGCACCGCAGCCCCCGGTATCGACGGTGCAGTATTGGCAATTGGTGTCGAGGTAGTTGCAGCGGGAATGACCGTAGAAAAAACGGGCGTAACGACACCACCGTTAGTAACAAATCCCTGCAAGTCCCCGCCCGTGGCTGCAGTTGTGTTCGAGATGGCGCCACTGTTAGCAGTGCTAGTCGGAGTGAAGGTACTGCTGAGCGATCCATTGCTCGTTGTGAGGTTTCGCCCTGTGATTCCTCCCTGCGTCACATTGCGTCGCGTTTGTGAGGCCGACCAGTTCATGCCCAGTTCCTCCAGCGCACCCTCCTGGACCTCCATGAACTTGGCCTCGATCTCAACCTGCTTCACATTGTCGTAGCGGTTGAGGATGTTGCGGATTTTCTCGATATTGCGGGTGGTTTGATTCACCAGAATCGCCGAGCCGTCGTAGACGAGACTCGAGCCGGGGGTGGTGCTGAACTTAACGCCGGCCTGCTCCAAAAAGTTTTGGATCCCGCCGGACTCACCGCCGGCACTGGAGCCGCCCGCTGGTGCACCGCCCGCTGCCGGGGCGGCAAAGGGGTCAGCTGCGGCGGCCGGGGTGGCCCCCGCCGAGCCCATACCGGTCATGCGAATGACCGTAGCCTTGGTCACCGAGAAAAAGGCACTCTCCAGCATGGAGGTGTCGCCGCCAGGACGCACCACGATGGTGTCGGCCTGAACCTCGTACTGGTAACCGGTAGAGTCGGCAATCAGGTCAAGGATGCGCTTAAGGGAGAGGTTGCGCAGGGTGATGCTGACCGTGGGGTTTTTGTTGCTCGGATCGAGCAGGACAATGTTAACACCCTTAACGCCCTCGCTCTTGTCGTATTCCTCGGAAACGGCAGACAGAGTGCTCACGACCTTGCTCAACTCGACTCCTTGGAAGTTGACGCTGGGAATAACGATACTGGCGAGCTTTTGGGCCAAGGCTTGGGGAATGGCGGCCTTGGTGCCTTCCACACCGCGGTCGATGTACACGCCGGGACGTTGCCAGGCGTTATTCACTTCCTCAAGCATCTGGGCGCGGGACTTGCCGCGGTTGAGTTCACCGACTTTGGCCTTTTCACTGGAGATGCGGGCCAGGAACGATTTGGCCTCAGGGCTACCTGCATCAATCGTCTCGACACCACGGAACGACTCTTGGGCGCCATCCAAGTCGCCAGCGAGGTATTGGCTGCGCCCTTTGGCCACCAGCTTGGCGATCTCTTTCTGGTCTTTGATAAAGCCGGGGCTGACCTTTTCGATCGGCTGCAGACCGGGGTTGAGCTCGGCTGCCTCGATGGAACGGGAGACTTTTTCGACTTTCTTGGTGTCGGAGGTAGCAGCGGCGTAGGCGTCGAGGGCGGCGCGGGCGCCGTCGGTGTCACCCTGTTTGAGGGCGGCTTGGGCCTTTTCCATGAGCAGGCCGTTCTTTTCGGCTTGGAGGTCGGCGATGGTCGAGGAGGTGGCTGTGTTCGCCGGCAGGGCGGCGATGGCGCCATCGAGAACGGAGGCGGCGTCGTCAAAACGACCGGCCTTGGCCAGCTTGCGGGCGTCGGCACGCTTGGTCTTGGTCTCGGCCAGCAGACCCTTGATGCGCAGGTTTTCCTGCTTTACCAATTCGTCGGCCTCAGACGACTCGGACTTGCTACCGGCCTTAGCGGGAGCGACCACTGCGGGGGCCGGCTTGGCCTTAGGCGGGAAACTGACCTCGGCGGGCTCGCTGGCAGCCGGTGCGGCGGCTTCGACGGCGGCGGCGGGGGCCTCAGTGGCCGGGGCCGCATCGGCGGCGGGAGCTGTGGCCGGACGTTGAGCGATAGCGTTGTCCACCCCAGCCAACAAACGCTGCACGGTCGCATCGGAGGGAGCGATGGCGAGGAGCTCTTCCAAATTCTTCTTCGCGGTGTCCAAGTCACCGGCGTCACGGGCGCGGAGGGCCTCCGACATCAGGCGAATTTTCGTGTCGGTCTGCCCCTGCGCCAGCATGGGCGTGCTAGGGACCACCATCGCGAGCATCGCGGGGGCGGCCAGACTAAGAGCGAGGTTTTTGGGGAGCTTGGGTAGTTTCATTATGGAGAGACGAAAGGCTAGGCTTCTAAACTAAGATATCGGGAAAGACTTGGGTAAAGGGGTGCGTTATAGGGCGAAGGGCGAAGCGCCCGCCGGGGCGGCCAGGGTCGGCGTCGGGGCCGGGGCCGGGGCGGCGGCCGCGGGGGCGCTGACCGGGGCTGCAACCGTCAGGGTTTTGGTGACCGGTTGTTTAAGCGAAGGCGCTTCCTTAACCACGACGACTTCGTTCGGCTCGAACGAGACCGAGGTGACCGTAAAGGTCGTATCCCCAACGGTGAACTTGTCTCCGGCCTTGTGGGCAACCGGCTCGGCGGAGCCCTCCAGCTTAAAGTAGGCAATCGGAGTCCCCTTGGTCAGGCGGCTTTTGTTGGTCAGATTAAAGACTTCCCCGGTTTTATCATCCACCACCACGGCGATCGCCTCGGTTTCAATGAGGTCCATGCCGGTAGCTTGTTTGGAGCGGTTTTGTTTCACTTCAAAGCTACGAATCGTCAGCCCGAGATCGGCGATTTTTTTGCCCGCTTGTCCCAAGATAGTTTTCCCGGAGACGGCATTTTCGAACGTCCCGCGGTAATTACCCTCTTTGCCGGTGTAGCCGACCAACTGGAGGCGGAAAGCGTCCTGTTTGACTTGAATCAACTCCACGCCAAACGGAGGCTCTTGGACTTTAACCGGTACCACGACCACGGAGTTGGGCGGGGTGACACTAAAGCGCTTGCTGCCGGCGTCATAATAAATCTCCGGAGGTGTGAACACTTCGTAAACCCACTCAGGCCCGCCACTCTGGGCCAACGGCGGTGCCCACACCTGGGAGTTCACTTGTAACTCGCCAAGCACAGCGGGGGAGTAGGGGACGATGGAACCGCTCTCGGAAGCGGAACGGTGAGCCGCTTTCGCTTTACCGCTTTGGCTGAAGGTCCAGCCCAGCGAGGAAAGCAACAAGAGCAGGGCTGCACCGCACAGGATTTTATCTAGGGATTTTGCGGCCATATCAAGGAGTCGGGGTGGTTTCAACAAGGTCGATCAACTCGACCGTGACCGTGAACTTAGAAAGTACTTTTTCGACCAAAGGCTTAGGTTTAACCGGTTCGGGAGCGGCCGCCGCCGAGGCGGTCCCGAAAATGCTGCTCAGCGTATTGGCTGGGGTTACCTTCTCTGCCACTTGGGACTTGATGATCGGATCGACCTCAACACTGCGCACCACCAAGGGAAGTTCGAACGTGGCCAGTTTGTTGAGCAAGCTGCGCAAGGCCGCAGTCTCACCAATAAAGCTAAGACGGAAAGCGGAGGCATCCACAAACCCGGGCACCCGAGCGGTGATACGCGGATCAATCTCAAACAAGTCAGGATTGGCAACGGGGGCTGCACCGCGAGTGGAAGTCGACGCGGGCTTAACTGCGGCCAGGTCGACCTTACCCTGCGGCAGCTCACGTTGCAGGGCGACCAATTCGCTCGGCTTGGCCTCAATCAGCGCTCCCAGCAAATACTCGGCGACCTGACGTTGGCGGTAAACCACAGGGATCAACTCACGCTCGGGCCCGGCATTGGCGTAGGAGGTAAAGCCGAAGCGCTCATCGGCTTTGATCTTAATATTAGCCGTTTGGGCGGCTTCGCGCATCTTCTCCACAAAGGTGGCGATATTAAAAAACAGGTGGGTCGGCTCGAACGGCAGTTTGGCCTCGCGCAACGCGTTCGAGCGCTCTTTCGCTTTGAGGCTGGCCGCCGCGCCGTAAGCGGCGCGCGCCTTCAACAGCGACTCGGCGGCCGGGCCGCGCCCCTTGAGCTCGTCGCGCATTTGGCCGAGGGCAGCTTCACTGCGCAACAAGTCGGACTTGATCGCCGCTTGGTTTTCCGCACTAGGCGCGGGAGTGCTGGTGACGAGCGCAATCAGTTCGGCGCGCTTTTTAGCCAGCGCCTTGGCACTTTTTTGTGCCTCCTGGCTGCGCTCGTAGATGCACCAGCAGGAACCGACCGCCGCCAACCCAAGCGCGGCAATCAGGGAATAGAATACAGGATATGTCTTAAAGCGGGCCATGGGGCTTTGTTCAGAGCGGTTTCTTGGGGTTGACGACCAGGATGAAGTCGAAGCTCAAAATGCCGGGCTGGGTGGGGTTGAATTTTTCCTTTTCGACTGAGGAGATGAATTGCGATTCGCCGAAACTCTTCAGCAATAGTTTAACGCGTTCAAAGGAGTCTTCGCTAACCCGGGAAAGCGGGTTCACTTTATCCAATAAACGACCGCTGAGCTGAAGACGGAGTACGGGGACTGCGGGTGTTGCTTCCGTTCCCGGTTCGGGGACCACCGCTACATCGTCGGCAGCCGGACGGAGGACTTGAAGCTTTTCCAGCCAGACATCCTCGACCTTGACCAAGCGCTGCTGCAAATCGCTGAAAAAATTAATCCAGTTCGACTTAGACTCAACCAAGCTCTGGATCGCAGCGATTTGTTTGCGGATCGATTCGATCCGGTGAATATCCTCCTGCTCAACCACCTTTAAGTCGCGCAATGGCTTAAGTTGCGCCTCCAACTTCAGTGACTGCGTGGTGGAGTGGTTGACCCGGTCATTGAAGTGTAAAATCGGCAAGACCAAGGAGGCGACCACGATAACCGCGGCGGCCATGTAGAAGGGTTGCTGCTTACGGAAAGCCAGCACGGCAACGAGCGCCGGGGGCAAGAGGGTAAACTCTTTCTCGCTGGCCGATCGGGCAATCGCCAAACCGACCAGATCGGCCAACTGCGCGGTTGCGTTCCGTGCGGCGGCAGCGGCGGCGGGAGCGACCTCGACGTTGCGCAACGGGTCATAGGCCTCGACGTTGAGCTTCAACTTCTCGGTCAAGGTGCTCGCGAGCGCCGGCAGCTGCGAAGCGCCGCCGGTGAGGTAGATGACGCCAGGTTGCTCACCTCCGCTTTGGCGGCGGTAATTGACCGTAGAGCGGGTGATTTCCAGGTGCAGGCGTCCCGCGAAGGAGTCGGCCGCACTCTTCACTGCGGCGCGCGCCGGCGAAGTTTCGGGGAGTTCGCTGTTTCCACTCGAAACCTGCAACTTCAGACTTTCGGCATGGGCAAAGTCCTGCTTGATCTCATCGGCGATGGCTTGGGTGACGCTGTTGCCCGCCAATGGAATGGTGCGGACAAAAAAGTGATTGCCCTCAACGAAGAGTAAATTGGTGGAGCGGGCGCCAATATTAACGATCAAGGCCGCACCGCTCGAATCGGGGTAGTTGTATTTAAACGCCTTATAAAGGGCTAAGGTTGAAGGCGCGATCCCGACCGGGGTGATCCCATACTGGCGCACCGATTCACAAAGTGCCTCGGTGACGTCCAATTTAACTGCCGCCAGCATGACTTCCAGGTCAAGACCGTCGTCACTGACGGTTTGATAATCCCAGACCACCTCGGGCAGGGGATAAGGAATGTTTTGCTGAGCTTCGAATTGAATGACCTGGGCGCGCTTGGTTTTATCAATCGCGGGGGTCTTGACGAACTTGGTCAGGGTGAGGTGGCCTGGCACCGACAAAACAGCCGGACCGGAAACCGAGGCGCGCTTGGCGGCAACAGCCAACGACTGGCCGACCAGTTCGCTCCATTGCGACTCGAGCGCGACATCGGAGTTAAACGATTCAAGGGCAAATTGCTCGAGTACGAGCCGGCCATTTTTGGTGGCATTGAAGACACCGCAAGCGACGTGGCCTGCACCGCTGTCAACAGCGAGAACGCGGGAGGAGGGCATAGGAGAGAGGGGGTCTTTTACGAAGCGAAGAGATCGGCTAAACCGAATAAAACCGCCACGATTAGCGGGCAGTCTCTAAGCGAATGAAGGAGGGCGCAGGCGGGGAGCCGGCGTTAGCAAAAGGGGTCAGGTACTGGGGCAGCAAGATGCCGTCGTGAACACCGGCTTCACCGGCAACCTTGCCGCGGAAGCTCTCCACAAACTCGGGCTTGGAGAGGGTGGTCAGAGAGACGCTCTCTTTGTCCAAGGGCAGGGGTTTGCCATCCACAAAAACCTCCACCAAGTAAAACTTGAGGTCACCGGTGATTTGGTCGCGTTTGACGATTTCAGGCGGGAGATAAAAGCGGAACACGGCGCGGCTGCCGGTGGCCTCGACCGCAACGGCCTCAGCTGAGGCGCGGTAGTAGGTATCGGGAACCTTTGCCCCAGCCGGGGCCTTAACACTGAATACACCCAAGTTTAGGGTCACCTTAACCCGATCAATGAAATTGCGATTTTTGGCGCCTTCCCCGCCGCGGGGCTGCAGCTCGATTTCGGTCACATGCCACGTGCCGGCGTCGGCACGCAGGCTGTTGAAGCGCACGGTCGCCACCTTAATAGGAGGGGGCGGCGAGGCGGTCTGGGCAGAGGCCGGAACCAAGGCCGAAAAAGCCATCACGACGACACCAACTAAGACACGACATGCTAGGGGTTTCATGCAGGGGGGGTAAGAAATTGCAGACATTGTCTCCCACTTGACATCTGTCACGCTGAAAATTGACGATGTCCGAGTTTTATTCGCCTCGCCTCGCCCTCGCTCCGCTGTAACGCCCATTTTATGCCCCCGCCCCTCGCCCACAAAATCGCGGTACTCGTTTTTATTCAAAACAGCCAGGGCGAGCAGTTGCTGCTGTTACGCGCCAAGGCCCCAAATCAAGGCTCCTGGAGTCCGATCGGCGGGAAGTTGGAAACGGGTACAGGAGAGTCACCCTTTGAGTGCGCCGTACGTGAAACCGGTGAAGAAACCGGCCACCTGATCACCACGGCCGACCTACACCTTTTTGCTATGGTTGCGGAAAAATCCTACGAGGGAAGCGCCCATTGGTTGATGTTTCTTTTCGATTGCAAGCGCCCCCTCCCCACCCTGCCTCCCGCCATGAGCGAGGGTCGGTTTGGCTTTTTCGCCCGAGACGCAATCGATGCGCTTGCCATTCCCGATTCCGACCGCACCGCCCTATGGCCGATCTACGATCAACATCGGAGGCAGTTTGTCGCGTTGCGGGCCGACTGCCACCCCGACGAGCCGTTGCAAATCACCGTCGAGCAAATTACCCCCGCGAACTGAGCTCGCAGGACCCAGCAAATTTGCCTGCCCCCCCCCGGGTTAGCCCTCTGCGAATAGTGGATGTGCTAAACGAGCTTATAAGCCCTTAAACAATTCTTGATTTATTAGCCCCCAGCCAAAGACTTTAACCTTTAACACCCAACTCGACTTCAACCGTGAGCAAAAAAGCTGTCCCCTCCGCCGACCCGAAAGACGAAGCCGCCTGCGCCAGCGCCGGCTCCCCGGCCGCGGCCCCGATCAACGCCCTGCTTCCCAACGAGGGGAAAATCGAACTTCACCGCAAGATGGTGCGTATCCGCCGGTTCGAAGAGCGCTCCCTGCGCGCCTACCAATCGAAAAAAATCGGTGGCTTTCTCCATCTTTACATCGGTCAGGAAGCAGTCGCGGTGGGCTGCTGCTCGCTGATGGGCCCCAACGATCACGTGATCACCGCCTACCGCGACCATGCCCACGCCATCGCGGTGGGCATGGACACCAAGGCGCTCATGGCCGAGCTGTATGGCAAGATCACCGGGTGCTCCAAGGGCAAGGGCGGCTCGATGCACTACTTCGCTCCTTCGCTTAACTACTGGGGCGGCCACGGTATCGTCGGCGGCCAAATTCCCCTCGGCACCGGTTTGGCCTATGCGGTCAAATACCGCAAACTCAAGGGTGCGGCCATGGCCTTCATGGGCGACGGCGCCGTCAACCAAGGCGCCGTTCACGAGGCCTATAACCTCGCGGCGCTCTGGAACCTGCCAGTGGTTTTCGTGGTGGAAAACAACGGCTATTCAATGGGCACCAGCCAAGATCGCTCCTCTGCTGGTCCCGGCCTGGCCCAACGTGCCGAGGCTTACGGCATGAACTGGGGCACCTGCTTCGGCCACGACGTTTACGAGGTCCGCGCCACCATGGACAAGTTCCTCACCCTCGCCCGCGAAAAGAACCTGCCCTCGGTCGTCGAGATCGACACCTACCGTTACCGCGGTCACTCCGTCGCCGACCCGGATAAAACCTACCGCACCCGCGAAGAGATCGAGGACTACCGTCGTACCAAGGATCCGATTCAGGTTTTCCAAGCCGCCCTGCTCGCCGAAGGCGTGCTCACCGAAGCGCTCGCCGAACAGATCAACGCCGAAGCCGTCGCCGAGGCCGAGCTCGCCGCCGAATTCGCCGAAGCCAGCCCCTTCCCCTCCGTCGATGACATCCAAAAGGACGTCTACTGGGAGGTTGATAACCCCAGCCAGCGTACCTCCCAAGGTCGCCTCTTCTTCGACTAAGCCCTCCGCCCCTCGGACGCGACCTTTCCACCTTACTATTTACATTCCTCTCTTTCATCCATGGCCGTTTTAACCTACCGCGAAGCCATTCGCGCCGCTCTTGCCGAAGAACTCGCCCGCGACGAAAACGTCGTCCTGCTGGGCGAAGAAGTCGCCCAATTCCACGGCGCCTACAAGGTCTCCGAGGGCCTGCTCGAAAAATTCGGGCCCGACCGCATCGTTGACACCCCCATTTCCGAGGCCGGTTTCATCGGCATGGGCGTGGGCGCGTCCATGCTCGGCATTCGTCCCGTGATGGAGCTCATGTTCTGGTCGTTCTACTCGGTCGCCTTCGACCAGATTCTCAACAACGCGGCCAACGTCCGCTACATGTCCGGTGGTCTGATCAACTGCCCGATCGTCATCCGCGGCCCGGCCAACGGCGGCACCAACGTCGGTGCCACCCACTCCCACACCCCGGAAAACGTCCTCGCCAACCACCCTGGCGTTAAAGTCATCGTGCCGGCCACCGCCCGCGACGCCAAGGGCCTGCTCAAGTCCGCCATCCGCGACAACGACCCCTGCTTCTTCCTCGAAAACACGATTCTCTACGGCGAAAAGGGCGAGGTGCCCGACACCGAGGAACTCATCCCGCTCGGCCTCGCCGACGTCAAACGCACGGGCACCGACCTGACCATCGTCACCTACGGGCGCTGCGTCCTGCACTCGTTGGCCGCCGCCGAAATCTTGGAAAAAGACCACGACATCTCCGTCGAAGTGGTCGACCTGCGCACCATCCGCCCGCTCGATTTCGACACCGTGCTCGCCTCGGTGAAGAAAACCCACCGCGTTCTGATCGTTGAAGAGCAAAAACCCTTCGCCAGCGTCGGCTCGCAACTCGCCTACATGATTCAGCGCGAAGCCTTCGACGAACTCGATGGCCCGATCCATCGCCTCGCCACCATCGACGCTCCGGCCATTTACAGCCCGCCCGTCGAGACCGAACAGCTCCCCAACGTACCGCGCGTGCTCAAAGCAGCCCTCGCTGCCGTCGCCTAATTTTTCAACCCTCCGCCCTCCCCCACTCTTACCATGGCCAATATCATCGAAATGCCGAAACTCAGCGACACCATGACGGTGGGCACGCTGGTTAAATGGCTCAAACAAGAAGGCGCTGTCGTCAAATCAGGCGACATCCTCGCCGAGGTTGAAACCGACAAAGCAACGATGGAGCTGGAGTGCTTCTTCGACGGCACGATCCTGAAAATCTTCGCTGAGGCCGGCGCCCAGGTCGAACTCGGCGCGCCCCTGTGCGCGGTGGGTAAGCCCGGTGAAACCGTCGCCGTGCCCGCCGCCCCGGCCAAGGCACCCGCTGCGGCTGCCCCCGCCGCTCCAGCTCCCGCCCCAAAACCAGCGGCCCCCGCCCCTACCCCGGTTGCTCACGTCGCGGCCGCACCCGCCCCGGCGGCGCCGGCACTCGCCTTCGGTGATCGCGTGAAAATCTCCCCGCTCGCCAAAAAACTTGCCGCCGAGCTCTCCGTAGATCCCGCCGCAGTGCAGGGTTCCGGCCCCTCCGGACGGATCGTGCGAGCCGACATCGAGGCCGCAGCCGCAGGCAAATCTAAAATTTCAAATCTCAAATCTCAAATGGGCGGCCCTAGCGCCCTCGCCGCCCCCGGCGCCAAGGGGCCGATCCAAGTTGAGCGCACGGTGGCGGTTTCCACCATGCGTGGGGTCATCGCCAAGCGCCTGGTCGAGTCGAAGACCACCATTCCCCACTTCTACCTGGAAATCGAAATCGACGCCGAGCCGCTCCTTAACCTGCGCGAACAGCTCAACAAGGGCCTGGCCGACGCAGGAGTTAAGCTCTCGGTTAACGACTTCATTCTCAAGGGCAGCGCCGAAGCCCTTCGCCGCGTCCCCGATGTGAACGCCGCCTGGGAAGGCACCCAGATTCGCTACTTGGCCGCCGCCCACGTCTCCTTCGCGGTCGCCTTGCCCGATGGCCTGATCACCCCGGTGGTCAGAGACGCCCACGACAAGTCGATCTTCCAGGTCAGCAGCGAAGCCAAGTCGTTGGGCAAACTCGCCAAGGACAAGAAGCTCAAGCCCGACCAGTTCACCGGCGGCACCTTCTGCGTGTCGAATCTCGGCATGATGGGCATTCCCAAGTTCTTCCCGATCATCAACCCGCCCAACGCCGCCATCCTCGGGGTGGGTGCCACCGTGACCAAGCCGGTGGTGAAGAATGGCCAGATTGTCGTCGGCCAGACCCTCACGCTGACCCTGTCGGCCGACCACCGGGTGGTCGATGGAGCGGTGGGCGCCCAGTTCCTCGGCGCGCTCAAAGCGGTGCTGGAGAGCCCGGCCCTGCTGTTGGTGTAAGCCTTACCCAAACGCGCTTCAGGCCTCACGCCTGCCCCCAAGCCCGGCCGTCCCTTCCGACGGCCGGGCTTTTTTATCGCCAAAACCCACCCCCGGCATACCCGGAACACACCGCGCAAACGAGGGTGGCGTGGTTATTATAACGACGAGTCAATGAAGTGCGCTCAACTGTAGCGTTGGCCGTCCTCGGCCAAACTTCCGCGGCCCAGCGCCCGCCCCAATCCTTGGCCAGGGACGGCCAACGCTACACTCAGACCGTCAGTTGGGGATGCGCCTTAATATAGGCTTCGACATAGTCGGCAAAAGCCCGCTTGACCCGCCGGGTCACACTCTGCGCCCCGACATTAAACTCCACATTATCAATGGCCCGAACCGGCACCAGATCCTTGGTCGTGGCCGTCAAAAAACACTCCGACATACCCGCTAACTCCTCCGGGCGCACGGTTTCCTCGCGTACCACAACGCCGGCGAGGGGCGCGGCGTGGTCGATCAGAATCCTCCGGGTAATGCCAGCGAGGATGCCGGCCGCCAGCGGCGGCAACACCAGTACGCCGTCGCGCACAAAACCAATATTACTTACCGCCGCCTCGGTGATCTCGCCCGCCAAATTAGTAATCACCACCTCGTCGGCGCCCCGCGACTTGGCCTCACGCAGACACAGCAGGTTGTTTAAATAATTACCCGTCTTCCAGGCCGGATTGAGCGTGGCCGGATGATTGCGGTGCAATCCCCGCGCCAGCGACAACACCAATCCGGCGGCCTCTTGGGCGGGTGATAACAACGGGCACGGCTGGACGAGCAAAACGTAGTCGGTCTGATCAGCTAAAGCGACATCAAGGCCGATCGCGCCGCAGCCGCGAGTGACTTGCAGTCGAATATAAAGCTCGGCCGGCGACCCGGTATGGGCGCGCCAGGCGGCGACGGTTTTCTTGATTTCGGCCAGCATCTGCGCCTGCGACCAGGGCAGCCCCATATATAAGGCTGAGGCCGAACCCTCCAGCCGTTGCCAATGTTCATCCCAGGCGAAGATAACCCCCTGGTAGGTGCGCCAAACCTCGTAGATGGCGTCGCCATAAAGAAAACCGCGGTTAAGCGGGGCGATGGAAGGCTCGGTGGCGCAATGCAGGCGGCCGTTGGTATTGGCCTGTATAAAATGGGCGGGATGCATAAAGGGGGGAACCATCAACCACAGCCACTACCGACTGGGGCGCAAGCGGCAAAAAAAGGCCCCCGTGGAGTGATCCACGGGGGCCAGGGAAGAAACACTACTTAGCGACTAATTCGCTTAGGAAGCAGCAGGAGCTTCGACGGCAGCCTCAGGGGCGGCAGCGGCGCGGCTCTTTACCAGACCGGCTTCTTTTTTGATGTTCTGCACGCTAGGCAGGGAGATCCCGAAAGCCTTGGCGATTTCGGCGCCCGACTTGTCGGCCTTCACGGCGGCGATCACCTGAGCTTTGAGCTCGGGGGTGATCTTGGTGCGGCCACGTTTGGCAGCCTTGGCAGCCTTGGGGGCTTTAGCAGCCTTAGGAGCCTTAGCGGCCTTGGCAGCCTTGCCCTTTTTCGCCTTACCGGCGGCCAGGGTGAGGGCTTTAATGAAATCGTTCAGGTTAGCATAACCATAATCGCCAGGAAGTTTGGCGAGAGCGGTCGTGCGGTCAGAGGCGAGTTTAGCTTCGGCCTGCGCGAGCTTGGCTTTGGCTTTTTCCAGTTCAGCAATTTGATCAATAAATGACATATCGAGGGCAATCAATGTTCATGATAAGCGGGGCGCAAGTCTTTAATATAAAAAACCTACTTCAGCGCCCTTTATTGCAAGGCACCCTGACAAAATAGCCGGCTCGAATCCCTGAGCTGACTCTTTAATGCCCCCCCCTTTCCAGTACCGCAACACCCCATATTAAAGTGAGTTAAGCACAAAACAAGGAGCCTCTAGACTTTCAGTGAATCGTCTGAATTGGAAAAGACAACGAACCGGTTAACCACTAATGAACACTGATCGACACTGATAAAACGCAAACCACTCCAACCGTAAATCAGGTGCCGTTCCTTTGCCCCGCCCCCTAAAGTTTGCCTGCTTCATGGATTACATAGTGTTACGAATTCAACCTGATACGCGTAATCGCAGACCGAAACGGAGACACTTGCTTCGGCAAGTAAAGCAGACTGTAAGTCTGCGCTACTTGTTGACCCGTTACTACACTTTGTTGCCCGCGCGCCTTCGTGGGCACGCCGAAAAGAGTCCGGCGCGCGTTATCTGGTAAACGGCTTATACTAAACCACCCGCTGCTCCAACTGACCTTAAGAACCAGTTCTTGGGCGCCCTGAGAAAACCCAAGTCAGGCTATACATCGGCCTGTAAAGTCGCCGCCAACTTACGGGTAAAGTCCTCACTGGAGAACGGTTTCGAGAGAAAGAAAATCCCCGGCTGGGCCATCGCGTCGACGGTGGCCGGATCATCCACATAGCCCGACATATAACAGACTTTCAGGGTTGGCTTGAGTTGGCGGAGCCGCTGGGAGAGTTGGTGGCCGTCCATTCCGGGCATGACAATATCGGTGAGCAACAACTCGATGGTCGCCAACCCCGTTTGCTCGGCCCAGGCGCAGGCTTCGCGACTGTCCCCAAACACCGTCACCTGATGGCCCAAGGAGAGCGCCATCATCTGGGTGACCGTGCGTACTAAATCATCATCTTCCACCAACAAAATGTGTACTCCGGCGACCGGGGCCTCGCCCGCCGCCCCTTCGTCGCTATAACCCGCCAACGGGTCGGCGATTTCCGGCAGGTCGATATGGAAAACCGTGCCCTTGCCCAGCTCGGTGTCATACGTGAGGTCGCCGCCAAAGGCGCGGACGATGCCCAAGGAAGTCGCCAAGCCCAACCCCGTGCCCCGCCCCGGCGCCTTGGTGGTATGAAAGGGCTGAAACAATTTGGCCCGCACCGACTCGGGAATACCCGCACCGGTATCAGAAACCGAAAGGCGCACCCGGCGCTCGCCGCCCTCCGGATTCACCACACAGCTCACCCGCAGCGCCAGCACGCCATCGGTGAGCATAACGTCACGGGCATTCAGGCAGAGGTTAAAGATCACCTGCTCAAGCTGTTTGCTGTCGGCGCGGCACCAAGCGGGCTGCGCCGAGAGCTCCACGTCGATGCGAATGTGTTCACTGAGCAGCGAGCGAATAAACCCGCGCAAACTATCCACCAGGGTGTTCAGGTCGACCGGTTCGGGTTGGGATAACTCCTGCCGACTAAACGCCACCAGTTGCCGCACCAGATGGCTGGCCCGGCTGGAGGCATGAAGGATGTCGTCAACGCGCGACTGCTGCTCGGGCCCCTGCAAATCATCGCGTAACAACTCGGCGAAACAGCGGATGGCGGTGAGCAGGTTGTTAAAATCGTGGGCGACCCCGCCGGCAAGCAGGCCGACGGCCTCCATTTTCTGCAATTGCAGGGCGCGTTCCTCGCCTTCGCGCTGCTTGCACGCGGTGCGATGGCGCGCATGGGTGATCGCCAAAATACCCACCAGATCGCGCGCATAATGCAACGGGCCGATCGGTCCGGCCCCGGGATCGGACCGCAGCCCGATGATCCAGCCCACTTGGGGCGCTTGGGGATCGATCGGCACCGCCACCCCTTCGCTCCAGCCCTCCGCACTCATCCAGCCATGCTGGAGCGGAAAGGCTTCAGCGTCTTCAGGATAATCCAAAACGTCACCCGACGGGGTAAGTTCAGTCAGCGGGGGCAGTGGCGCAGCCTCCCCCAAACCATGGGCGGCGGCGACGGCGAGCGGACCGCCCTCCTCGACCGGCAAGACGAGTACGGCGGCCGGGACGGCGAGATGCTCGCAAAACAGGCGCAGCGCCTCGCTGTTGACCTGATCCGGCGCGGCCACTTCCACGACCAACCGGCTGAAATAAGTCAGTGAGGTCTGGCGCATGGCGATGATCGCCAGGTATTGCTCCTGATCGCGCTGCCCTTGGATGTCGGTGGCGCTGCCGATGTAACCGAGCGCACGTCCCGAACCGTCCCGCCAAACACGCACATTTTCCTGAACCCAGCGGTAACTGCCGTCGGTCTGGCGCAGCCGGTATTCAAACGAAATGGCTTCGCCCGCAAAGCCCGCCGCCGCCTCCGCCAGGCGCCCCCGATCGACCGGATGCACCACCTCCCAGACCAGCTCGCCCTGGTAGCGTGCGAAATCCATCCCGGTCGCCCTGCGCCAAGTGTTATTAAGGTGGATGAGGCGGCCCTGAGAGTCGCCAACCCAGATCATTGCCGGGGCATTATCAAGAAAGGCCAACCAGCTCGCGTCCATCAGCGGCATCTCACTGGCTGACGACTCGGTTGCCGGAGGAATATAAAAGGGCATAGGGAAAAAAAAGGGAATGCGCCGCGGTGGGCGAGCGAGATCCGGCGAAACTACAGGGATCCCGCCGCAGCCCACCCCAAGCTCACGCTCAGGGCCACTTCCGCGTGGCTCCGGGCGTGAGACCCGGGGCGCTCGGGGCCGGGCTCCTCAGCTGTCGCGGAAACTCAGGGTGTCATTGCCCGAAGCGCCCGATTTACCAGCCGGCTTGCTGCCGTGGGCTTTCGCCACCACCGGGGGCGACGACTTGGCCTTGGCCACCGGGTGAGCCTGCCCAGCCGCGGGCGGCGGACTCCCCGACGCAGGCGCCGGCGCAGGCCGCTTGCCCGCCCCGGAGACAATCTTGACCAACTGCTCAACGGCGGCCTTCAGCTCCACCGACTGGGCGCTGAGTTCCTCGGAGGCGGAAGCCGATTCCTCGGCGGCGGCCGCATTGGACTGGGTCACCGCATCGAGTTGACTGACCGCCGTGTTCACTTGGGCGATGCCCTGGCTCTGCTCGTTGGAACCGGCGGCGATTTCACGCACCAGCTCATTCATGCGCCGGGCCTTGTCGGCGATGTCGGCCAGGCTGCTGGAAACCTTATTGCTGACCTGCACGCCATGCTCGCTCTTTTGAATCGAGTCGGTGATGCGGTCGGCGGTCTCGCGGGCAGCCAGGGCGGAGCGCTGGGCGAGCGAGCGCACCTCGTCGGCGACCACGGCAAAACCGGCGCCCGCCTCGCCGGCACGGGCGGCCTCGACCGCAGCGTTAAGCGCCAGGATGTTGGTCTGGAAGGCGATTTCGTCGATCGTCTTGATGATTTTGGAAATGTTATCGGAGGCGGCCTTGATCTCGCCCATGGCGCGGACCATCTCCTCCATGTCGGCCGTGCCGGTGTCGGCGGCACTGCGGGTCTGCGCGGCGATACCCTCGGCGTTGCCGGCATGCTCGGCGTTGCGCTTGGTCATGCTGGAGATTTCCTCGAGCGAGGCGCTGGTTTCCTCCAGCGAGGCGGCTTGCTCACTGGCGCCCTCGGCCAAGCGCTGGGAGGCCGTGGCGATCTCACGTGCCGAGGATTCCTCCTGGGCGCTGGCCGCATCGATCACCGTGATGGAGGCTTCCAGAGGGCGAATGATGGTTTTGCGCGAAAACCAAAGCGCGCCCAGGCCGACCAGCAAGGCCACCGGCAGCACCCACAGGGAGGTCTTGATCATGCCGGCGCGGGCCACCGCATCGACGTTATCCAAGGTGGCATGCAGCACGAAGGCACCGTGGACCTCACCGGCCTTCCAGTTTTCCATTTTTAGGCCAACCATGTCCAAGCCATCGCCGGTCGGGCTGTTTTTGGGGTCGCCGTGGCAGGTGAGACAGTCGGCGGTCAACTTGATCGGGCGGGCCAAAATGATTTTATTAGCGGCCTGATCGACCCGGAAATACTCGGGGACATCCCCGCGCTCCAAGATTTCCAAGATCGCCGCCTCGTCGGCCGTGGGGGTGTTTTTATCGTTGCGGGCGTTGTTTTTCGGCACCCGGAAAGTCCAATGATTATCGTCGGCCACCTTTTGAATCGCGTCCCAGGCGGCGACCACCGGCACGGTTTTATAGAGGGTGGATTTACGCAGGTCGCCACTGCGCTTATACTCTTCAAGTAGCTTTGGCATATCGAAAGCTCCTGAACTATTGAGGGCAGAAATGGTCCCGCGCACGTTTTCGGCCTCGACGATGGCCGCCCGCATGGTTTCCCGGGTCAACTGGATGCCTTGGTCGCGAATCACCCGGTGCTGCACGACCAAACCGGCGGCGACACTCACGGCGATGGAAACCAAAACGATACCGACAATTTTGTTACCTAATTTCATGGAGAAGGGGACGGAGGGTTCTAGGGGGGGTAATGAAAGGGGTGCGCGCCGGTCCCATTTGGACCCGGCACGACAAGCTTCAGGGAGTATCGGCCCTTTTTGCAGAAGCTGAAGTGTCCTAGGCAAAAATCTTAGACTGGCCGTAACGTGCAAAGCGGTGAATCGAACCGGTTGTCTCGCGAAGGATTCGAAGGGAGCGAAGGATCGTGGCTGTGCCGTTATGGTTTGGTACGTCTTCCGGCTTCGCGCCCTTCGCGAGACCAAAGGATCCTTCTCGGGTGGATGCAGTGCAGCGTTGGATTTTAGCTCTATTTAAAATCCGACAACTCGAAGGTCACTGCCTACGACTCATGCCGCAGGGCCTACGCGCGCTGCGCCCAAACCAGCAGGCGGGCACTGCGCCAGTCGCCGAGCTCGATGGTCTGATCGGGTTCCACCCCAGGGATGCCAAAGGTGTTGCTCACCAAAAGGGCGCCGGGCTTGAGCTCGGCCTGGGCTTTTTGCCACAACGCGGGCATCGGCAGGGGGGAAAGAAAACAATAGACCACATCGTAGGCGGCCAGCGGGGTCGTCCAAAGGCTGCGATAACGGATGCGGCAATTGCGCCGGGGCAGACAGCGCAGCCAGGCGA
>CAMBUJ010000020.1 GCA_945871005.1 Opitutus sp. GAS368
TTACGAAAGCTTGAGAATCATATCGTCGCCGCCGCTCGGCCTTGGTCCACACCCTCGGCTGTTTCCTCTCTTATCCACGACTGGCTTGCCGATAAGGTAAACTTTGGCGTTCTAGCCTAAAGTCTAAAACCACTTAGCTATTGGTATTATGTTAAAACTCTGGGCGCTTTGAACCGACCGCACTTTTTAAAGTTTCTAAGGCAACGCTTCTCAATACCCCCAGAGCGGTTACGCCCACCACGACGGCTAAAACGCATATTATAACTCAGGTCGATACGGTGCTCATCGGAGTCCGAACTGAGAATCGCACTATAACCGAGGCGCACCGACCAGCCTTGGGCGCTCACCACCGTCAGGCTCGCTCCGGGGTTGATAAACTCGCGCCACCGGCCTGCGGCTGAACGCTAAACCGGTCGCCGCCGGCAGCAAACTGGGCGCTCACCGCCGAGGGGTTAAAATGCTGCCGACTGACAGCGAAACTCACCTCGGGAATCCAGCTCAGGTGTTGCCACTCAAAAGGACGACTGGCGTGAAAACCGAGCGAGGTCAGCAGCGAGTCGGCAGCTTGGCGGTCGACGGCCAAGTCGGCGGCGGAACCGGTCTCGGTGAAGCCGTTAACCCGGGCGTGATCGTAAGCCAGCGATGCGCTCGGCCCGAGAATAAAGTCGCCGAGCTTCACCTCGTAACCGCCGGCCAATTGACCACCGAAACTAAGCGCCTGCGTGGTCCCGTTGGCGGTCTGCTGCAGGAAAGCGACGTGGCGTTGGCTCTCCATTTGGGAGAACCCGAGCGACACCGAGGTGTTGAGGTAAAAACCGTCGCGGTGATAATCATGAAACACACTGAGCCGGTTGGTGGTGGTACGGGCCGAGCCGCCCGCCCCGCCAAAATCGGTCTCGGCGTACGCTTGGCCGACCACACCACCGACGGAGTGATGCTCGTTGAGGGCGTAATCCAGGCCTAAGTGGCCCGACCCAGTTTGCGAAATGGATCCCAGGCGATCGGCCGAGCCGTCGACCGTGGCGTAGGCGCCGCTGGCACTGGCAAAGTAGCCGACGCGGTTCTTGGGTTTGGCCTTGGCCACCTGATAGCGCACGCCGTCCTCAATCACCGTTTCCACGCTGGTGTCTTCCGCCGGGGCCGGGGTGGCCATGCCGTTCAGGCTGACCGACGCCGAACCGACCCGGCGTAACTCGGCACTGCGCGCCACCACCGCTGCGTTGAGCAGCGAGGCCGACTGGAAGGTGCTCGCGGCCAAAGCGGTGAATTTCTCCGGGCTGAGTTGGTCGTAGGCCGCACCCAACTCGGCACTGGTCTTACGCATCAGGCCGTTAAACAACGTGCCGGTGGCACTGAGGGCGGCGCGGTTATCGATCTCGCGCGGGCGCATCGACTGGAGGGCGGCGCCGAGCTGGGTTTGGTTGAGGGTGAGCCCGGCCACCGCCGCATAATTCTGCGGCACAGCGATCAGGTTGACCGCGGTGGCGGTGTATTCGGGCAACCAGGTCACCCCGACCGGGTTGTTCCCAGCGACAAAATTGTAGGCGGCAAAGGTACCGTTAACCGCGCTGCCGGTGATGATCGTGTGGCTGGTGCCGAAAGCGGGCACGTAGCCGCTTGCGCCACTAAACACCGTGACTGCGCTGAGGGTGCCGCCGTTCAGGGTGACCGCCCCGGCCGAAACCACCTGGTCGTGGAAATGCGCGCCGTTGCCGGCGGTGGCCCCGTCCAGCTCGATGGCCGTCAGCGTGCCCGAGTTCACCGTGAGCGAACCGACATGCTGAATGGCCGGGGAGTTACCTGGGCTGTAGGTGCCGCCGGTAGTAAGGGTCACCGCGCCGGCGATGGTTCCGCTGCCCTTAAGAATGCCGGCGCCGCCAACCGTGACGTCGCCCGCCCAGTTGCCGCCGGCGGACGTGCCGATCACCAGCGTGCCCGCCGTGACCGTGGCCGTGCCCGTGGAGGTGTTGGAGCCGGTCAGCGTGGTCGTGCCGCTGCCGGTTTGTTGAACCGTAGTGGTGCCGGTGATGACGGTGGCAATTTCCGTCGCGGCGCTGACGGCATTGACATAATTGGACGACAGCGGCGCGAGGAAGCCGCTGGCGTCGATCTGCCCGGCGACATTGCCGAAGTCGTAAAACCGGATCAGGGCGAGCTGGGTGGCGGTGAGCCCGCCGGCGGTGGTGCCGAAGCGCAGGGAGTTGGTGGTGGCCGAGAAATTTACAATCGAGAGCGTGGAGGAGTTCCAATCGAGGGCGGAACTGTCGGCAAAAACGAGTTGGGCCGAGCCGTCGAGGTTGAGCGTCGAGTTGGCGGAGAGGGCGAGGGTGCCGAGGGTTTGGTTAAAGCCGCCCAAAACCAAGGTGCCGCCGGTGAGTGTGAGGCGGGCATTGGCGTTGATCTGCTGGGCCGCGCCGAGGGCGATGGAGCCACCGGTGGCAATCGTGACCGCGCTGGTGTGGGCGGCCGCCCCGCCACCGGAAGCGGAATTGAGCCTGAGCGTGCCGGCGGACACCGTGGTCGCGCCGGTGTAAGTGTTGACGGCGTTCAAGGTAAGGGTGCCGGTGCCGGTCTTGGTCAGGCCGCCCAAGCCGCTCAGGCTGCTGGCGAAGGTGGTCGAGGAGTTGTCGGCGCCCACGCTCAGGGTGTTGGCGCCCAGATTGACTCCACCGCCCAGGTTGCCGCCGCCGGAAAGCGAGCCGAGGCTGACACCAAAACCGTTCAGGTCCAACACCGCGCCAGCGACGTTGTTAAGATAAATCGCCGAGGTGGAGTCGAGGGCGTTGGCCACCCCCAGCCGGAGGGTACCGGCGCTGATCGTGGTGGTGCCGGTGAAGGTGTTGGCGCCAGACAGGGTCACCGTGCCGCTGCCGTCTTTAATGAGGTTACCCGCACCGATGCCGATGATGCTGTTAACTACCAGGTCTCCAGCCCCGCCGAGGGTGAGGTCGAAGCCGGAACCGGTGAGCGTGCCGGCGTTGGACAGCGTGAGCGTACCGGCGTCGGAATTGATCCGGGTGTTCGCCCCCAGGGTGATCAGGCCGCCAAAGGTAGTGGCGCCGGAGATATTGCGCAGGGCGCCGTCGTTGGCCACGCCACTGCCGGAAAGGGTCAACGCCTCGGCCCCTACGGTGATCCCGCCCTGGAGTTGGAGGGCCGCGCCCGAGGCCACCGTGGTGCCGGCGTCCGTGGTGCCGAGGGCGGTGGCGTGCAGGATGTTTAAAACCCCGGTGGAAACGGTGGTCGCGCCGGTGTAGCTGTTGGCGCCGGTGAGCGTGAGCGTGTCGCTACCAGTCTTGGCCAAACTGCCGCCGCCGGTGATTGTGCCGGCGCTGGTGCCGCGGCTCACGCTCAGCGCGGTCGAGCCACCGAGGTTCACCGTGCCGCCGTTAAACGCGGTGATAATGCTGGTCGCACCGTTCAAATTCGCAGTGCCGCCGGCAAGCGTGCCGATCGTGGCCACCCCGCCGACCGTCGTCGTGCCGCCGCTTTGGGTGGTGATGACAGCCGCCCCGGTCACGCTGGTGTTCCCGCCGCTGACCGAGGCGGCGCTGAGCGAGCCGGCGCCGACCGTGCCGCCAGTGATGCGGGCGGTGAGCTGACCCACGGTGGTGACCGTGCCCTCCGACACCCCGCCGGTGATCCGCGCGTTGCTGCCGAACCGCGTGTCGCCCAAGCCGCTCAAACTCCCCAAGATCACCGTGCCGGTGGAGGCGGAGAAGTTCAGCGCGTTGCTCGCTGTGTTGGCATTGCTGACCGCGCCGAGAATTGGGCTGGAGTTGGCAAAAGTGGCCGCCCCGTTTGCGCCGAGGGTGAGGTCGTTGCCGCTGGCCAAACTGCCGCTGCTGCCGATCACCAGGGTACCGGCGTTCACCGTGGTCAGGCCGTCAAAGGTGTTGGCGCCGGTGAGCGTGAGTGTTCCGCTGCCGGCCTTGATCAAACTACCGCCGCCGCCGGAAATCACCCCCTCATAAAGGGTGGAGCTGCCGTCGCCGCCAGTGGTCAGGGAGGCAAAACCGAGGCTGACGTTGCCGCCGCTGGTGCCACCGCCGGCCAGCGAACCAATCGTGGTATCGTAACTGTCGAGATCGAGCGTCACCGCGGCCGTGTTGTCCAACACCACCGCCGAATGCGTGCCGAATGCGCTGGTGCTGCCGGCCTGAAGCGTGCCGCCGGAGACCCGAGTGGTGCCGGTGTAGGTATTGGAGCCGGTCAGGGTCAAGGTGCCGGTGCCTGTCTTGGTCAGGCCGCCCAGGCCGCTCAGGCTGCTGGCGTAAGTGGTCGAGGTGTTGTCGGCGCCCACGCTCAGGGTGTTGGCGCCCAGATTGACTCCACCGCCCAGGTTGCCGCCGCCGGAAAGCGAGCCGAGGCTGACATCAAAACCGTTCAGGTCCAACACCGCGCCAGCGACGTTGTTGAGGAAAATCGCCGAGGTGGAGTCGAGGGCGTTGGCCACGCCCAGCCGAAGGGTGCCGGCGCTAATCGTGGTCGTGCCGGTGAAGGTGTTGGCGCCAGACAGGGTCACCGTGCCGCTGCCGTCTTTAATGAGGTTACCCGCACCGATGCCGATGATGCTGTTAACCACCAGGTCGCCAGCCCCGCCGAGGGTCAGGTTGAAACCGGCGCCGGTGATCGTGCCGGCGTTGGACAGCGTGAGGGTACCGGCGTCGGAATTGATCCGCGCCGCGCCGCCGAGGGTGACCAGGCCGCCGAAGGTAGTGGTGCCGGCGATATTGCGCAGGGCGCCGTCGTTGGCGATGCCGCTGCCGGAAAGGGTCAGCGACTCGGCGCCAATGGTGATGTTGTTTTGCAACTGGAGGGCCGCGCCTGCGGCCACCGAGGTGCCGGCATCGGTGGAGCCGAGGGCGGTGGCGTGCTGGATATTTAACACCCCGGAGGAAACCGTGGTGGTGCCCGTGTAGCTGTTGGCGCCGGTCAGCGTGAGGGTGCCGCTACCGGCCCGGGTCAGACTGCCGTCGCCAGTGATCGTCCCGGCGCTGGAGCCGGCGGAAACCGTGAGCGCGGTCGAGCCCCCGAGGTTCACGGTGCCGCCGTTCAAGGTGGAGATCGCGCTGGTCGTCCCGTTCAAGTTGGCGGTGCCGCCCGAGAGCGTGCCGAGCGTGGCCACTCCGCCGACCGTGGTGGTGCCGCTGGTTTGGGTGGTGATGCCGGCCGCCCCGGTCACGGTGGTGGCCCCGCCGCTAACCGTGCCGGCGCTCAAGGAACCCGCACCCACCGTGCCGCCGGAAATGTCACCGGTGAGCAACCCGCCCACCGTGACCGTGGTGCCGCTGCCGGAAAGATTCGCGTTCAGGTTGCCGACCGAAGTCACCGTGCCACTGGTTATCCCGTCGGTGACCACCGCGTCGCTGCCGAAACGCGTGTTACCGCCGCCGCTCAAACTGCCCAAAGTCACCGTGCCGGTGGTGGCGGAGAAGTTGAGCGCGTTGCTCGCGGTGTTGGTGTTGCTAACCGCGCCAAGGGTTTGGCCCGCGTTGGCAAAGTCGGCGGTGGCGCTCTCGCCAACGGTGAGGGCGTTGCCGCTGGCCAGACTGCCGCTCGCCCCGATGTTCAAGGCGCCGGCATTCACAGTGGTCAGGCCGGTGTAAGTGGTGGCGGCGTTGAGCGAGAGGGTGCCGCTGCCCGTCTTAGTTAACGCACCGGTGCCGGAGGCGCCAAAGCCGGTGGCGAAGCTCACATCGTTGCCCTGGGTGTCGAACGTGGCGGTGACGCCGTTGGCGATCGCCAAGCGCGAGGACAGATCGGTGGTGGTGGCCGCGCCGTATTGGAGCGTGGCATTGCCGGCAAAGTTAACCATGCCGGTGGTTCCCAGCCCCCCGGTGGTGAAGGCCAGGGTGCCGGCGTTGAGGGTGGTGCCGCCAGTGTAGCTATTGGTGCCGGATAGCGTCCAGGTGCCGACGCCGGTTTTGGTCAGGCTGAGCGCGCCGCTACCGTTGTCGGCGAGGGCGGCGGCCAGGGAGTTGGCCCCGGTGTTGCTGCCGGCGAGGGTCAAGGTGCGCGTCTGGTTGGTGGTGCCGTAGGCGAGCGCGCCGGTGCCGGTGTAGGCGATGGCGCCAGCACCGGAGGCATCGAGAGTTGCCCCGTGACCGGCGGCGGTGCCGTTGAGCGTGAAGAGCCGGTCGGTGCTGCCGCCCGCGCCGGTGTAACTGAGGGTGGTGCCGTTGCCCAGGAGTAGATTGGCGGCGGCCGCGCTGGACTGGCCGAGCCCGCCGGCTGACCCACCGTTGCTCGCCTGGGTGTAGGCCAGCGTGCCGGCGTTAACCGTCGTCGTTCCGGTGTAGGAGTTGGCACCGGCGAGGGTCTGGGTGCCGGAGCCGGATTTAATGAAATCAACCCCTCCAAGCGCACTGTTGGTGATTACCCCGCTATAACTATAGTTGCCGGCCCCACTGACGGTGATGGATTTGCCTGCGGTGCTACCCGAGTTGGTGACAATACCCTTGGTGGTCGCACCGACGGTATCGTTGAGGCCGGCAATGATGATACTGCTATTGCTGATATCTAAGGTCGGGCTGGTGCCGGTGGTGTTACCGAGAGAAACCACGTTGACGCCGGAGGAAAGCCAGTTTGCGCCATTCCCCTTTAAGGTGCCTTCGCTCACGGTGACCTCGCCGGTGAAGGTGTTGGTGCCGCTGAGTGTGAAAGTGCCGGTGCCCGTTTTGGTCAGGCCGCCGGTGCCGCTGAGCACGCCGGCGTAGGTGGTGGAGGTGTTGTTGCCGCCGGTGGTGAGGATGGCCGCGCCGAGGGCGACGTTGCCACCGGTGGTGCCACCGCCGGCCAACGAGCCGAGGGTGTTGTTAAACCCGTTGAGATCGAGCAGCGCCCCGGCGGTGTTGGCTAGGGTGAGCGCCGAGCTGCTGCTCAACGCGCTGGTGCTGCCGGCGCGGAGCGTGCCGGCGGAAACCGTGGTTGTCCCGGTGTAGGTGTTGGTGCCGGCGAGCGTCTGGGTGCCGGTGCCGGTTTTGGAGAGATTGAAGATGCCCGTGGCCCCCGTTCCAATCGCGCCTCCGTAACTATAGGTGTCGCTGCCGCCGAGGGTGAGGCTTCGATTGGACAAACTGAAATTGGTGATAATGCCATTGGAAAAGCCGCCGTCGTTGAGCCCCGCGACCGTCAAACCATTACTGCTGATATCGAGGATTGGATTGGTACCGCTGCCGCCGCCGACGGTGACCACGTTGGCGGCATTCAAGACCCCGCTACCATTGCTGTTAACCAGCTTGCCGTCGGTGATGGTCACCCCGCCGGTGAAGGTGTTGGCCCCAGAGAGCGTGAGCGTGCCGGCGCCCGCTTTGGTCAGGCCACCGGTGCCGCTGACGACACCGGTCACCTTGGCGTTACCCGTGCCGTTAAACGTGGGAGAGAAGCCGCCGTTATCCAGGCTGGCCAACGTGAGGAGCATCGAAGTGGCGACATTAAGGTTGCTCGTAAAGATCGCGTTGCCAGTGAGCGTGGTGGCGCCGAAGGCCAAACCCAGGTTGCCGTTGGACGAGCCGCCTTGAGCCGTCAGGTTATGGGATCCGATCGTTAAGCTACCAAAGGTATAGGTTATGCCTCCGCTTTGGCCATTCGCTCGAACGCTGGTGATCGTCGCATCGCCCGCCACCGTGGTATTGCGCGCGTAATTGACGGACGTGTTCGTAACCAGGCTCAATTCTCCGCCGTTGATGGTGAGGTTTCCTTGGCCAAGGGCGCCCGTGTTATTGTCGGTTGCCGTCTTTAACGTCCCGCTGTTGATCACCACCCCGCCGGTGAAGGTGTTGGCCCCGGAGAGGGTCAGGGTGCCAGACCCGGTCTTGGTCAGCGATGAGGCCCCGCCGGCGTTGTTTTTGATGATACCGCTGATGGTGATGGCGTTATTGGCCGCGTTGACGACCAGTTCACGGTCTGCGCCGATGGTCAGGGCATTGGTGCCGATCGTCCACAGGCCGGTGCCGGCATTCATCAGGCCGTTGACGGTGAAGGAGGTCGCGCCGGGAGCGGTGGTGCCGGCCGCGCCGGTGTAACGGATGGTGTTGGCCGAGACGGTGGCCGGCACGGTGCCACCGCCCGCAGCGAGGTTGTAATTCACCGCTCCGGTGGTGTCGGTCAGGTTCGCGCCGGTCGCCGCCGCGGTACCGGTTAACCCGGTGATCGTGCTGCCGGAAAAGGTGGCGTATTTGGTGGACGCGCCGGTGCCGAAACTGGCCCAGGTGCCGATGATGCCGGCGGCGTTGTTGGCGGACAGGTTGGTCTGGGTCGAGGCGAGCGTGCCGCTGTCTTGCACGTTGAGGGTGGCCCCAGCGTTACGGGTAAAGGTGCCGGTGTTCAGCGTGAGCGTGCGGGCGGCCCCGATGTTAAAGGTCTGGTTCCCGCTGATGCCCAGGTTGGAGCTGATCGTGGCCCCGGTGACCGTGGTGGTGGCCAACGTGATTCCGCCGCCAGCTCCCAGGTTGATCGTCCCACCGGTGAAAGTCGGCGTGCCCTCCTCGAAGGTGAGCAACTGGGCGGCCTGCGTGCCGTTAACGGTAATGGTGTAGGGGTTGACCGCATCGGCGTCGGCGGAAAAAAACAGCGAATCAACCGAGGTGGTGGTGGTGTTGGCGGTCGCGGCGGTTCCGCCACTGGAGGTGCTCCAAAACGCGCTCGTGCCCCAGGTGCCGGTGGGGGTGGTGCCCGCGCCGGAGGTGGTACTGTTGCTGTCCCAGTACAACGTGGCGCCGGAAAGGGCCGCAACCCAGCCGCCGCCCAAGGCTAAGCCCACCCCGCCCCAGCAGATCAAACCACCGAGAGCCAACTTGTTACGATTGAGTCGTACGGCATTCATGGGATTAAGAGCAGGTTAAGGGTAAAGCCACCCCGGCGGCCGGTGGGCATGGTAGCGCCCCAGTTCACGGGCCGGGCCGAAAGCGTGGCATGAGTCGGGGCCGTCCCCTTCCGAGAGGCGGACCCGGCCGCGGTCAAAGCGGCAGCCAACCCGGCGTCCAGCAGGGCCGCTGACAGAGGAACTTGAAAGGAGCGCATCATAACCAGACGGGCAACAAACCGGTGGCGAACCACGAAGGTTTGGAATTTGTGGCGACTAAGGGACGGTCGGCATGACCTTAGTCAGTGGGGCATAAACTGGCGGGCGAAGTTGGGGTAGGCCGGGCGGGGAACGGGGAGAAAGTGGATAATAATATCGCTTAGGATCTGTCCTTGATTATCGGCTCACCGCGAAAAAATCCGAGCGTCAACTCCCCCTAGGCCGCCAGGGGAAAACCCCTCATCCGCAGGTGGCGGGTCGGCGTCAATAAGGTCGCCCCCATCCCTTGGTATGTGCCCGCACGATGACTACGATCCGGCTGGCACACACCCGGAGGGGACAATCCGGAGGAGGACGGACCGAAAACCTGCCCTCAAGCCACGGGCATAAATTCGACGAACCGGAATAAGGCTCTTCGACCGTTTAGCGGGTAAAAATCCAGTAACGGAGAAACGATACGGTCCGACTGTCTGGTTTTCTACCACGCAACCCCGAGGAACCTTACATTATGGCACACTGACCCACTAGCGCTTGTAGGGAAACGGCACCGGACCGACCAAGGGAGCCAAGGGGGCCGAAGGCAAGACAGTGCCCTCCGGAATCGAAAACCCGCGTAAAAACTCAGCTGCGCCCAACATTTTGCCGCCGGGCTTCTGCAGGCGCAGGCAGCGCAGCACCCCGCGCCCCGTCGCCACCCACAGGCCGAGCGTATTCGCCGCCTGCACCGTGCCGGCGGCCGGCTGGGCTCCGGATGGGGCGACCGCCTCCGCATCGCCGGCGACCTCGGCCAAGCCGATCTTCACGGGCTGACCGGCGATTTCCACCGTGCAAGCCGGCCACGGGTAAAGCCCGTTGATCCGCGCCGCCAAGACCGCAGCCGGAGCGGCGAAATCGAGCTGGCCGTCGTCCTTCACCAAGCGGCGGCAAAAACTCGCGGCGGCGTGGTCTTGCTCAACAAAAGCCAGTTCGTTGCTCGCCAGTCGCGGCAAGGTGCGCGCCAGCAGCGGGACACAGGCGGCGGCCAGCTTTTGCTCAATTTCCAGCGCGGTGTCGTGGGGGCCGATCGCGACGCGCTCCACGTCGGCGACCGGGCCGGCGTCGAGCTGGCGCACGATGCGCATGAGCGAAACCCCGGTCTCGGCTTCACCGGCGGCGATCGCCGTCTGGATCGGTGAAGCGCCCCGGTATCGGGGAAGCAACGACGCGTGAAGGTTGAGCGTACCGAGGCGCGGCGTATCGATGAAGTCCTGCTTTAAAATGTGCCCGTAGGCCATGACCAGCGACACGTCCGCGGCCAACGCGGCGAGTTGGGCCCGCACTTCCTCGGTGATTTTTTCCGGCTGATACACCGGCAACCCGCGGGCCAGTGCCCAGGTTTTGATCCCGTTGGGCGTCACCTTCTGGCCGCGCCCGACCGCCCGGTCAGGCTGGGTGAACACCGCCGTCACCCGAGCGAAGGCACTCCCCTCGCCCGCCAGCCAATCGAGCAGCGGCAGCGCGATGATGTCGGAACCGAGGAAGACCAGATTGAGCGGTGCGGGCATGCGGTAAAAAAAAGCGGGCGGCCGTTTTAGGGCCGCCCGGTGCGCTTACTTCAGCGTCTTGATCCACTTGCCCACCGTGGCGGCGAGTTCGGCGAACGCGGCGTCGGTGGAGGGTTTCTTCAGGCCGTCAAACACGCCCCAGTGCTCGACGTGGCTGACCGACTCGCCGGGGGCGAGTTTCACCAGCGGGCTGAGGGTTTCCAACTCGATCATGTCACCGTTGGTGAACACCTCGAAGGGGCAGCCAAAATCAGGATACGTGGCGCCCTTGATGACCGGCGCGTATTTAACGAAGGTCACGCCCTCGACCCAGTAAGCCGTCCAGCCCGGATAGTTGGTGATGCCGAACTTCTGCGCGGCCTTGGCCTTCGGCACGTCGATGCCAATGAAGTCGCGGTGCATATCCCACACCGGCAGGGACAGGTCGGTGTAGGTCCAGGGCACGAAGGAATACGACGGCAGCAGGTCGCCGTCGGCGTGGCTGCCCTTGGGCAGGAGCGGGAGGGTGGCATAACCACCGCCACGCAGCATGGTCAGCGCCCAGGCGGCCGTTTCCACCGTCCACAGGCCGTGGTTGGTGAGCGCGTGGGTGACCTTGAGCGTGCGCTCGCCGAGCACCTCGAGCTTCATGGCCTTTTGCAGACCGGTCTTGTCCTCGGTGGGCTGCGCAAGGGCGATGCCGTTCTTGAGCGGCTTGACCGCCAGCGGCGAGTCATCGGGCTGGTAGGTGCGTACGATGTCCTCGGGCGAATGCCAGAGGCGGTGGCCGCCACGCAGGTAATAGCCGTGGTAACGCTTCTCGTCGTCGGGCATCTGCAGGAACAGATTGCCCGCTTTGGACCCGGCGGTGGACGTGAGCGACACCACGCGCGGACCAACCGCAGTGGTGACCGTCAGCGAAAACGCCTTGGTGGTTAAAACGACGGCCTCGCCGCCACGGTAATCAGTCTTCGAGTGTTTCATGGGTTTCGTCATCATCGAAAGCAGCTTCTTCGCCTTCTTTCCACTTAGGAACATGGGCCTCCGGGTGCTCTTCCTTGAAGATCAGACCGGCGCGCTTGGCCTTGCCGGAATAGGCGGTGCCCGGCTCGTGTTTTTCTTTGCCGACCAGCTCGAAGTAAATCGGGCAGCCGTTGAGCTCGAAGGCGTCAACCAGACCGGCCTCGAGGTAACGACGGTACTGCTCGGTGAGTTTCTCCTCGCGGTTGCAGAAAATCTTAATGCGGAACGGGCGGTTGCCAGTCTGCAGCGCGTAGTAGGCGCGGAAGCGTTTGCCACCGATCGCCGGGGGCGGGGTGCGCTCGGTGAGGAAGGTGATGGTCTTGTTGAGCTTCGCCGTGGGGATGCGAATATCCAAAATGCGGTTAAGTTTCACCGCCGCATTGAGCATGCGGTCGATCTCGTAACCGCTCATCGCCGAGGCGAACACCACCGGCGCGCCGGGGGTGAAGAACAGCCCGTCGAAGAGGGCTCGCTCGTACTTTTTGCGGTAATCGCGCTCGCTGTCGAAGCCGTGGATGGCGGCATCGGGGGCACAACCGGGGTCTTCGCCCTTTTGGAAGGCGCGGCGAACCACGTCCCACTTGTTCACCACGATCACGATCGGCTTGCGCTCCTTGACCGCCTCACCGGCGATCGCCTTGTCCTGCTGGGTCACGCCGTCGATCGCGTCGAGCACGAGGAACACCACGTCGGTTTCCTTGATCGCGTCGAGCGAGCGCAGGCGGGAGAAATACTCCACGGGCGAAGCCAGCTTGGTGGCGGCCTTGATGCCGGCGGTGTCGATCAGCTTAAAGGGATACATCTTGCCGTTGCGCCCCTTGAAATCGAAGGGCAACGAGATGGCGTCGCGGGTCGTGCCGGGCACGTCGCTGACGATCAGGCGGTCGCTGCGAAGCAGGCGGTTGCTCAAGGACGATTTGCCCACGTTGGGGCGGCCGATGAAGCACACGCAGAGCGGATCGGCCGCGGTTTTGTCGGTCGGCTCGGCCACCACCTCGGGCAGGGTGCCGATGCGCTTGAGGATTTCCTCGCGCAGGTAGCTCTCGTTGCGACCGTGTTCGGCCGAGACGCGCAGGGGCTCGCCCAAGCCGAGGCGATAGGCCTCCGACAGGTCGACCTTGTCGTCGTCGAAGTCGGCTTTGTTGACGACCAAAACGACGTCCTTCTTGGACTTGCGCAGCATGCGCGCGATGTTGACGTCGAGGGCGGTCAGACCCTCGAGGCCGTCGATCACAAAGAGGATCAATTGGGCGGTATCGATGGCGAAACCGACCTGCTGCTCGGAAGCGGCGGTGAGGGCAGCAAGGCCGACATCGCCGTCCTTGAAGCCAAGGCCGCCGGTGTCGAGCAGGGTGAAGCCGCCCTCTTCGATCTCAGCGGAGATGACGTCACGGGTGACGCCGGGCTGATCGTGGACGATGGATATGCGCTTCCGCGCGAGCCGGTTAAACAGACGGCTCTTGCCGACATTGGGTCGGCCGACGATGACGACGGTGCGGTTCATAAATAGATAAGCCGTGAGGACTACATCGGGGAGCGGCCCGCGCCCAGCCTATAATGCGAAAAGCCACCGAGTCGGCGCCAGTTTGACGCCGCGCGAAATCAGGACGGCTTTAAACGATTTAGGGCAAACCCTTGACTTGAATAAGCTCGGGGTATGGTTGAAGAGCCTGCTGTAACGGTGCGGTGACATCCCCCGCGCATCCCTTGGTCGGGCAACCCGAAGCGGAACGCCGCGAAAAAAAAACCAACCAACTAATTTCACAACGTCATGAAAAAAAGATACTTCGCAATTATTCTGCTTCTCCTCCTTGGCCTCGGTGGCGCCTTGGGTTTCCGTCACTACAAACAAAAGGCCGAGCAAGCCACCGCCGAGCGCCTCGCTGCCGCCGAGCAAGCCGCCGCTGAACTGCGCCAGCGTGAAGCTGCCGCCGCCCAGGCCGAGGCCGCCCGCTTGGCCGCCGAAAAAGCGCGGAAGGAAGCCGAAGCCCTTGCCGCCGCCGAGCAAGAACGCCTCCGGGCTGCAGAACGTGCCGAGGCAGCCCGCCTCGCCAGCGAACGCGAAAAGGCAGCCGCCGAAGCCGCACGTGTGCAGGCCGCCGCCGCCGAGGCCGAACGGCAGGCCAACGCCCGCCGCGCCGCCGAAGTACGCGCTGCCGAGGCCGCCACCGCCGAAGCCGCTCGCCAGGCCGCCTTGGCCAAACTCGCCGCCGCCGAACAGGAACAGAAGCTCGCCGCCGAGCGCGAAGCAGCCCGCTTGGCGGCCCTCCAAGCCCAGGCAGAGCGGGAAGCCGCTCTCGCCAAGATCAAACCCGACCTGATCACCCGCGCGATCCTGCCCGCCGATTACAAGCGCCGCGAACACTACTACCTCCAAGTCGATCAGCTCAATTCCGCCGCCACCGAGGCCGCCAACGCCCAAAATGCGGCTCAGGGCCGCAAGTAATCGCTCATCCGCCCAAGCCCAAGGCGAAGCGTTCTTCCCATGAAAAAAGCGACGGTACCAACCGTCGCTTTTTTCATGCCCAATGGACGGAGTTTACCGTTTAACCGGCGAAGAATTTCAGGATGCGCCGCATCGATTTCACCAGCAGCTCGATCTCAGCCTCGTTGTTATAGACGTAAAAACTCGCCCGGGTCGTGCTGGGCAGACCGAGCTTGCGCATCAGGGGCTGGTTGCAGTGGTGACCGCCGCGCAGGGCGATGCCATCTTGGTCGGCAAAGGTGACCACGTCGTGGGCATGGGCTTCGGCGAACGCAAAACTCACCAGCCCTCCGCGCGGCTGGCCCGGCTTGGGACCGAGCACACGAATGCCGGGTAATTCGCTCAAGGCGGCACAGGCGTGTTGGGCAAGCGCGTGATCGTGCGCGCTGATCGCGGGACGACCGAGGGCGTCGAGGTAATCGAAGGCCGCGCTCAGTCCGATGGCGTCGGCAATATTGGGCGTGCCGGCCTCGAAACGCTCGGGCGACGGCTTCCAGGTCGCGCCCTCGTAGGTGACCGAAACCACCATGCCGCCGCCGGTTTGATACGGGGGCATGGCATCGAGCAGCGCCCGTTTGCCGTAAAGCACGCCGATGCCGGTGGGCCCGGCCATTTTGTGGCCGCTGAAGGCGAGGAAATCACAACCGAGGGCCTGCACATCCATCGGCTCGTGGCCGATCGATTGGGCGGCGTCGATGAGGGTAAGCGCACCGACCGCGCGGGCTTTGGCGCACAGCGCGGCGGCATCGTTGAGCACGCCCAGGGTGTTAGACAAGTGGGTGAAGGCGAAAAGCTTCACCTGCGGGGTGAGCAACCGATCCAGCGCCTCGAGATCCAGCCCGTGTTCAGCGTCAGCCCCGACCACCGGGACGTAACGCAAGGTCGCCCCGGTACGCCGGGCGAGTTCCTGCCAGGGCACGAGATTGGAGTGATGCTCCATTTCGGTGGTCAGGATAACGTCACCGGGCCGGAGGTTGGCGTTGCCCCAGGACTGGGCGACGAGGTTAACCGACTCGGTGGTCCCGCGGGTGAACACGATCTCGGCGGAGTGGGCGGCGTTGATAAAGCGGGCGGTGCGGGCGCGGGCCGCCTCAAAGCCGTCGGTGGCCCGCATCGAGAGGGCGTGCAGGCCGCGGTGCACGTTGGAGTTGTCGCGCTCGTAGTAGCGGGCCAACGCATCGATCACGCTGCGCGGTTTGTGGGTCGTCGCGCCGTTGTCGAGGTACACGAGGGGCTTGCCGCCAACGAGCTGGTCAAGCGCAGGGAAGTCGAGGCGAAGGTCGGGCGAGAGGGACATAGCGGTGACGGGCGGACTTAGCGGTTCGTTACGAAACGAGAACGAGCAGGGTTTTAGGCGGAAGGCGGTTGTTTGAGCGCTTCGAGAGTGGCGTGCCAGCCGAGGGTCGCGCATTTGATGCGCGCGGGGAAGGCGTGAACGCCGGCGAACGCCGCCAAATCACTGATCTCCTCTGGCGCCTGGCCGGTGGTGACGATGGTTTTAAACTCGTTGAAGAGCGCCTCGGCTTCGGCCGGGGTTTTGCCTTTGACCTGGGTGGTCATGAGCGAGGTGCTGGCTTGCGAAATCGCGCACCCCGAGCCCTCGAAACCGATCGCGTCAATACGGCCGTCCGGGTCGAGGTGCAGGTACACCGTGCAGTTGTCGCCGCAACTGGGATTATCCCCGGTGGCCACTCGGTTGGCGGTGGGCGGCTTCCCGCGATTGCGCGGGCGCTTGTTGTGGTCGAGGATGACCGATTGATAAAGGTCGCTAAGGTCGGACATAGAGGAGCCAAGCAATGACGCAGGAACCCGCACCATTGAAGCACAATCTGGGGTGGGTGTTTTCCTAGGGTCGCGCCCGGCTTGCGCCCGCACCCGTCCAGCCGCTCAGGCGGCCGAAGGGGGGCGAGGGAAATTGCGCCGGATGACCTCGTCCACATCGCTCAGCTTGATGGGCTTGGTGATGAAGTCGTTCATGCCCGCAGCACGGCATGCGTCGCGGTCGGACTGGAGGGCGTTGGCCGTCAGGGCAATGATGCAGGGCTGGCGATGGGCGGGTTGGTTTTTGCGAATATGCCGGGCCGCATCAAACCCGTCCATCTCGGGCATCTGCAGGTCCATAAAGACCAGCTCATAGGCGCGGTCTTCGATGGCGGTGAGGGCTTCGCGGCCGTTGCCAACCGCGTCGGCCTGGTAGCCGAGGCGGTCGAGCAGGCGCAGGGCAACGCGCTGGTTAACGGGGTTGTCTTCGACGAGCAACACGCGCAACGGGATTTGAGTGGCAAGCAGGGGCTGGGTCGGTGCGGGGCTGGGTGCCGGTGCCGGCTCGCCGGACGGAAACAGGGCGTGGAACGCGCGGGTGAGCGTAAAGTTGCGCAACGGGCGCGACACGGCGGCGAACCGCGCCTGGGCGGTCCACTCAGGAATCGAGGAACTGCTGCTAAGGCTGAGCCCAACGATCGGAATGCCGGTGGCCAGAAGCGCGGCCTGAACTGGCGCACTGGCGGCGCTTTCGGCCAATTCCAGATCCAGGACGGCCGCAACCGGGCGGTGCCCGTTGAGTAATTCAGCCGCTTGTTTAGCGTTGGCCGCGGGTAGCACCGACACCTGATGCGCACGGAAAAAGGCGGTCAACCAAGCGAGACTGACGGGGTTGTCGTCGACACACAGGACCGGACCAGCTTCGAGGCCGAGGGGGAGACGGGGAGCAGCGGTATCAACGTCCTCGGCAGGCTCAACCTGAACGGTGAAGGTAAAGGTGGAGCCCCGGTTAAGTTCACTGGTTACCCCGATGCGCCCGCCCATCAGCACGCAGAGTCGATGGCAAATTGCCAAGCCTAGGCCGGTGCCGCCGTACTTGCGCGTGGTCGAGGAATCGACCTGGGAAAAAGGCTTAAAGAGCCGCTCAACACTTTCCGGCGGAATGCCGATGCCGCTGTCCCTCACCGCGATTGAAAGAATGCGGTGGTTAACACAACGGGGTGGGTGGGTTTCGTCCGCGTCCACCAACCCCACGGTGATGCTGACACTTCCCGCTGGGGTGAACTTAACGGCGTTATTGATGAGGTTAGCGAGAATCTGCCGGATGCGATTGGCGTCGCCCAGGACCAGCGCCGGCACCGCAGGATCGATAAATGAGGCGACCTCGATCCGGCGGTCGGCCGCCTGACCGGCGAAAAGTTCGAGGGACTCTTCGACGCAAGCGGCGAGGTCAAACGGGCTATGCTCAAGTTCGAGCTTGCCGGACTCGATCTTGGAGAAGTCGAGCAGGTCGTTGATGATCGCCAGCAACGCCTCACCGCTGCTGCGAATCGTGTTCACCGAGTCGCGCTGGTCGTCGTTGAGTGAACTGTCCAGCAGCAGGCTGGTCATGCCGATGACCCCGTTCATGGGAGTGCGGATCTCGTGCGACATCGAGGCGAGGAATTCGCTTTTGGCGCGCGAGGCCAAATCGGCTTCGGTCTTGGCCCGGCGCAGGGCGTTTTCGGTCTCAACGCGCGCGGTGATGTCGGACTCGATCGCGATGAAATTTTCCACCGTGCCCTGCTCGTTGCGGATCGGCTGAATCTCAATCTGGACGTGGTATTTACGGCCCGATTTGGAATACACGACGATATCGGCGGAGATGCCCCGCCCGTTGCGCACCGCGCTGCGGATACGCCGGAGGGTACGCTGGCAGGTCTCCGGCCCGGTGGTGAAACTGGCGGGATCGCGGCCGACCACTTCGGCGAAGGCATACTCGGTGACGCGCTCAAAGGAATCGTTAACCCACTCAATGAGCCCATCGGGCTTGATGATAAAAACCGGGTTGTCGGTACGACTGGCCACCAGGGAGAGCTTGCGCGCCACCGCCTGACTCTGGAGCAAGGCCTGGGAGGCCTCGCGGCGGGCGGTCACGTCCTGGAAAGTTCCGACGATGCGATCCGGCACACCCGCCACCGAGTAGGCCACGATTTTCGAGCGCATGTAGAGCCAGCGCCAGACCCCGGCGTCGGTGCGCACCCGATATTCGTGCTCGATGAAGGCATTCACCCCAGTGAGCTGGGTCTGCAGAGCGGCCAGATAAGCGGGGCGATCCTCGGGATGAATCAAGGCCTGCCAGGCCGCCGGGGTGGTGTATTCGTTGCCCGTCAATTGCCCCAACATCGCCCACAAGCTCCGGCTGAAATGCAGGATATTGTGGTGACAGTCCCACTCAAAGATACCGACCACGGTCGCATCGAGAGTGAGGCGGAGGCGTTCATCGGAGACTTTCAACATCGCCTCGACCCGGCGGCGTTCATCATTTTCGCGACGCAGGAGCTTGTTGGTGGTTTCCACCGAAACCAAACCGGCCCGGGCGGTGCGGGCAAGGTGGATACTCAGACCGAGCAGCAGGGTGATGCCCAGACCGGCAAACAGGGAGAGCTCAGGAAGGTAACGGCGGTTTTTCCGAACCGACTCCTCGCTTGGTTCCATGGCGATGCGCAAGCGCCGGTTCTGCAGGTTAAAAACCGACTCGACCACCAGCGGGTCATCGTCAAGCGGAGCCCCCATTTTACGGGAGACGTACAGGCGCTGGTCGCCTTCATACACCGCGCACCGATGATTCGGACTCAACAGCAGTCGCTGGTCGAGGGCCTCGAAAAAGCGCTGGTAGGTGAACTCGGCGCCAATGTAGCCGACCAAAAAACTCGAGCGATAGATGGGCGCATAGATAATGAAACCAGGCCCGAGACCGGCAATTTCCAGGGTGCGGGTCACCAAGGGTCCGCCACTCAAGCGCACTGAGTCGAGCGTGGCGCGACGTGCCGATTCATCGAGCTGATTGAAGGCGATCAGGTGCTCGTTGCCGGCCAGCGGATAATACCAAGCGGTGGCTCCATCAGCGCGGACCCGTGCCAAGCTGTGGGCGCCGGGGGAGTCGGCGAGCCAGGTGAGCGCATCGGATTCCCAAACTCCAGTCGCCTGATCGGCGGTCCAGCGGCGGGCCATGCGCTCGAGGCTGGCTACCTGGCGTTCAAACTCGGCATTCACGGTGCCAGCGAGGGAGTTAATCGCGAATTGGGCGTTGGCCCCCAGATAGGCAGCCTCGCGTTCACGCAGACCGGCCCAAAGCACAACCGTGAACATGCCGCAGGTGAGAATCACCGGGATTGGCAACCAAGCCGGCGGGGTCACCTTGCGCTGGCGGTGCTCCGACCAGGCTAACAGGAGGGCGGCGGCCCCACTGAGCAGCATCATCAGCGCAACCACCGGGGGCAGGTTGGTGCTCGACCCCCACCGGTGACCCAGGAGCAAATTAAGCGAATAACCGATCAGGGTGGTGATGCCGATCGCGCCCAGCAGAGAGCCCCCGATAGCGAGGGCGAGCAGGCGCCGGTTTTCGTGATACTGGCTGACGAGCCAGGGCAGCAGCCCGCCGATCAAAATCAGGGTAACTGCGGCCACCATCGGCATGTGGCCGCCCGCAGCCACCTTCTCCCCGGTCAGCGCGGCAGTCAGCCAAGCTTCCAGCCCGCTGCCCTGGCTGAACTCATTTTCGAGCAAAGAGACCAGGCCGAGCAGCGCCGGTCCCAGCGCCAACCAGGCTGACCGACGAAAGCCCTGCTCGATGGCAATGAGTACGCCCCCCAACACGCCGAGACCGAAGACAACCGGAACGGTTTCGACGCTGCGAACGTCGACTTGGCCAATGGGGTCGAACCCCAGAAAGAGCACGCCGGCGGCCAACGCCACGCTGAGACCGGCCAAGCCGAGGACCAGGCGGCGCAGCCAGTCGGTGCCGCCAAGGTTTTGGAGTTGGTGCCTCATGGCGAGGGGGCACTCCCCTGCCCTTGCGTGCAACCGGGTGCACGGGACGAACCGCACAGCGTTTCCCAAAAGCGCACCAGCAGAAACATGGAGCGATTAGCGCGCATCGGGGAGGGGAACAGGAACAGGTTCCTGCGGATTGGGTTTATCGCCGCCGATCAGGGTGTTGAGCAGACGGCTGGGTCCATAGGCAAAAACCCAGGTCGGGTTGTTCAAGCTGCCATGCAATTTAACCTCGAGGACTTTGGAGAGCGGAGTGAGCACGAAACCGACTGCGCTGCCCAGCACCGAGGAGCTTTCGTCAAAGGGAAACACCTTGGTGGTGAAATCCAACGATCCGTCCCTGAGCAGATAATACCCTTTGGCCTGAATCACCGCGCTGGGCCCGGAAATCCGTAACTCTTCAAAACGCACATGATCTCCCTGGAGCTCAAAGGGCGCATCCGCCGTGGTGAGCGAGAAGCTCCCCAGGTTAACAAAGCTCCCGCGCAAGGCCGCGGAAAGCGGCCCGAAAAGATTCAATTGGCCGAGTTCGGAACCACTCACCTTGGCGTGGCCGCTACCTTTGAAGCTAAAAAAGTCGGTATAGAGACCCTCCGCAGCCAGTTTGAAATCGAAAAGCCCTTGGTCGAGCCGCTCCTGGCGAAGGCGGGCGGCCTTGTCCGGTTTCTCCGTCACCGGGGCGGGGGGCGCGCCGGCCTTCAGTTGCAGTTGCCCCACCGCCTGGGTGACCGCCCCCAGCTTGGCCTTGGAAAGCGTAATATCGAATGCCAACCGGCGTGCCTCGGCCGGCCCCTGAAGCGTGGCCTGCCCCACCGCCTGCCCCTCGGCAAAAACCGCCGCCAGCATCGGCAGTTCGATCCGCTCATTGCGAAGCAGGGCGTTGACCTTAAGATCGGCCAAGGGAAAGCCGTGATAGGTCATGGCCCCGAGCGAACTGAGGTTAATGTCGATGCGCTCCTGTTTGCCTGCCGGCGAACCAACACTGTCCACCCGACCGCTTAAGCGCAGCTTGGGCGGAGTGCTAAACTGATAAGGCGCCAGCAACTCGGCGGACTCCTCTTTGAATAGGGCAACGATCGTCTCCAGGGGCAGGGTTGAATCGACGCCGAACTCCATCGCGTTCCAGGTATTGCGCTTCAAATCCATCGCCCGGGACAACCAGCCCTGCGCCCCTTGGCCGGCCAGAGCGACGTCGAAATGGCGGATATCGAACCAGTGGGGCCGCAGATAAAGCCGGGTGCGCACCCGGTCAAAAGCCACACCCTTGATCCCGGTGTCGGCGCAATCGGCCTGTACAAAAACCTGCGTCGCCGTGAGATCGCCCCAGCGCCCGAGCACATCGACATCAGCCACTGGCAGCGCGGCGTTGAAGGTAAAGGTGTGCCAAAAATCTCTCCACCAACTGTGAAACCACTTATCAATGCCCATCGGGCGCAGTCCGCCGGTGAGCAGGAAACGAAAGTCCAGAGTGCGCGCATCCATCTCATAACTACCGTGAGCCAAACTATCGCCCAGACGCAGGACCAATTGGTCGCAGACCACCCGGTTGCCGTCGTAGGTAAACTCCGTGCCTGCCTCGTCGATGGGCACCCCGCCCACCATCACAAAGCCGCTGTGAAGGCGCCCGCGCGCGCCTGTGAGTTTCCAACCCGGCCCAAACGACGCGGAAACCGTTAACGGAGCGGGCTGCGCCGGGATAAGCAGTCCGCCCAACTCGCGCCCAATTTGCCGCCCGGCAAAGACGAGCGTGGCTGCCTCGACCCGGCCATCCAGCGTCACCGCGGCGGTGCCCGTGCCTGGCTCCACCGAGCCGTGCAGGCTCCAGGGCGCACCGGCCAAAGTCAGCGATAGCGCGAGGTCAAAGCGACCGGGGTCCGGCTGCGCAGCCGTGGCCGCCAGTGGCCCGGCCTCAATCTCCCGCCAGCGTAACGATCCCAGCTGAAGATCAAGTAACCGGGGATCGAACCCGTGCGCCCCGCCCGGGGTGCCACTCAGCCGGAAGGCGAGCCCCTCGGCGCTGATTTCACGCGGGAGTTTCAGCGAATCAACCGCCCCGTCCAGCACCAGCGGCCGCCGCCCAAGTTCCTCCAGAGGCACGGTGGTGGCGAGCCGAACGCCGCGCAGCTGCCCGGTGAGCCCACCGGGCAATTTAGCCACATCGATGCCGCTGGCGCTGATTTCAACCCTGGCCTGCGTCGCCCCGTCGGCTGCTGGCAGCAACTGCAGGTGCAAGCGGGGCGTCTCGAACGCACTCAAATAGCCGTCGGCGGCCTGCAACTGGCGGGCCAGGCCCAGCCACCCCCGCGTGACCGTCTGTATCCAATCGATGGGCTCAACCGCCCCCGCCTGCTCGCGGGGCTTGGGCAAGCGCCCGCTCACCAGCAAGGGAATCTGGCGAATGTAACCGCCGAGGTGAGACAAAACGATTTCGCGGCCCTCCAGCCGCACCGTCAGATCCACTCCGCCCACCATCACCTCATCGACCCCGGAGAGTGACTGAATGGCCGGCAAATGCAGATCGAGTCCGCTGACTTGCACCTCATCAATTTCGACCTGGGCGATGAGCAACTTGAGGAGATCGAGGTGAGCGTAAACCGAACTGGCCGTAGCCAGGGGTGTCTCCAGCGAAAGAGGGCCTACGCGTACGTCGTCCAAACGAACATGCCCGCCGAAATCGATGCGGCCGCCCCCCAGTTCCAAACGCACGCCCTGAGTGGCGAGGCGCGCCTCGATCTTGTGGCGAACAAACTCGGGCAGGGCGACATGGCGCGAGGAGAGCAGATGCAGTTGAAAAGCGAGCACGGTGAGCAACAGCAACCAACCGGCCCAAAGTACGGTGCGCGCACTCAGGCGGGTGATCCACCAGCTCACTTTCCATGCCTGCCGAAGAATCATACTTAGGGCGCGGCGACGGGAGAGGAAGCGGGGGGAACCGGGGCAGGTGCAAGCACCGGCGGGCCGGGATCACGTTCGGCATACGTCAACGTCCAAAGGGCATCGAGCAGGGTTTGTTCAACCGCAAAGACCACGCCGAACTCAGGTGAGCCGGCCAACTGTGCGCCGCCCCCGGAGCGCTCGGCCAACTGGAGCGTGGTCACGCTTTTAAGCGGCGCCCCGCTCGCTCCGCCCAAGGCGAGTGTGGCCTCCAGGGTGTACTTCCACGGGGTGGGCATGCCGTCGACCAGGGTCGTCGGAGTAAAGGTATCACTCACGAATTGCTTGGCGCGTAGAGTGCTCAGACCGGCGAGCACGGCCTTGAGGGCGGCACGGCGCGGTTCGCTTTCGGCCGCAAGGGCTTCGTCCCAGCTTTGACCATCGGCCAAGTGCAGCTCGATGAGCGGTTTGGCCGGGAGGGAATTTTCGGCCAGACGCACACCGGTGATGCGCGCCCCTTCGGGCAGGGTACGCAAGGTGCGTTCACGGTAAACCAGGGGAGAAACCGGCAAGCCATTGAGGGTGTCGGCGGCGAGGGCGTAAACAAAGGATTGGCCCAGGACGCGTGCCTGAACCCCGCCGCCCTGCACGCTGCTGACGCCGACTTGCAAGGTGATGCGGGTCGGGCTGGCCAGCCCGCCGGCGGCGGGAGCGCCGGGCGCGAGGGTGAGCGTGATCTCGCGCTGGGGCAGGTTGAACCCGAAGTTCTCGATCTCGGCGTCGGAGGGGGCGTCACGCAAAAAGCCCGATTCTCCGGGCGCGTGCGGCGCAACCGAGAGCAGCGCGAGGCGCTGCAGCAGGTGGGTAATCAGCTGCGTATCGGCTGCGAGCGCGGGCCCGCTGCCCGCCGCCACAATCTGCCAACCGTTGGTGTCATTGCGCCGCAACACCAGTGGCTCCGGCTGCCCTGGCGCAACCAGTGTGATCGCGCTCACCCGTTCGGCATCAAAGTCGAGTAACCGCGGTTCGCGCAGGCTCTCCTGGGCCCGCCGCAGAGTGTCAAACAGGCTGTCCGGAATGGTCGTCAAAAAGACCTGGGGACGATCCTCCATCCGCGCGTAATAAACCGTGGAGGGCGCGGGATCCTTCTTCGCGTCCTCGGCTTTGACCACCGCTTTAACCGACGAGGCGCGCCCGACCAGCAGGGTTTCCCGTCGGCTATTACCCTCAACGGTCACACGGAGAACCGGCTTATCCAGACCGCTGTCGGCCACCGATACGTCGTTAAGAAAATCGACGGCCCGCAGGCGGTTGAGCCCGCTGATGACCACTTCGGTGGGGGCCTTATTGGCGCGCGTCACAATCGGGGCCTCGAAGGCCCAGCGGGCGGCGTCGCGCCGCAGACGCACGCGGGGGGCGGGCGCGGCATTTTGCAGGCCGAGCGAGCGCACCTCGAAAACCGGGATGGTAAACAACGTGTCGGTGCGCAGGTCTTCCATGCCCACAATCAGGCTTTCCGCCAAGCTGCGACCCACCACGTGAACCTTTTTGCCGTCGGGCGAGAGCACATAGAGCCGGTTGCCCACCTTGGTGGCGTCGCCGATTTCGAGCCGGGTGGTGCGGGCCGGGCCTCCGGCAACGGCAGCCGGGCGGGTGAAACTCAGCGAAAGGCGCGAGGGCTTGAGTCCATAGTCGGCCAGCGATTGGCCGTTTTTCTCCAGGCCCTGGACACTGAAACTGGTTTCGGCATCGAGAAACTCGAGTTCGTGAATGATCCGGCGCACGGCGAAATCATTGGCTGGCCAGTTAATCGGCGCCTTCAGCTCCCACGGTGCGGTGTCGCCGCTGCGCTCCAGGCGGATGACCCGCGCTTGGCCCGCAGCTGCGATCTCCAGCGCGGTCACGCCGATGGCCTCGTCACCGAGCACGCGTTTACTTAGCCGGGCGATCTCTTGCTCGGCCTGCAGCTCGCGGCGCGCGTAAAAGATCACCGCGAGCAAAGCGACGTTCAGGAAGAGGAGGACAAGCGTGACTTTGGTGCGCATGGAGGGGTCGACTTAAAATTAGTTACGGCGGGTCATATAGACGACTAAGCCGAGGACGGCGGCCAGGCCGGGGAGGACAAAAATAAGGCTGTAGCGCAAGCGCTGGAGTTGCTGCTGACTGAGACTGAGCTGGAACTTGTCGATGGGCCGGGCGGGCACATTCAGGTCGATGTCGCGGTCGGTCGTCCAGTTCACCGCCGCCATAAAGAACGAGAGATTCCCGATCACCCCGAGCCGGCCGTTGGCGATCCAGTCGGCGCTGCCAAAGGTCACCAGCCGTCCGCCGGGCACGGTAAAAGGCAGGTTGTTGCGCGCCGCGTGCCGCTCCGAGGCGGTCACCACGATAATGCGCCCCGGCAGGTCAACACCCAGGTTGTAGGTGGGCGTCCCGCGCTCTCGGTAGTTGCGCTCGCCCCACGCCTGCTCGCTGGTGGCGACCAGCGATTTAACATCAAGGTTGGCATCGAGGGTGCGGCCTGGGTCGGGGCGCACCGAGCGGGACAGCCCGAAGCGCAGGGGGATTTTGTAACTGAGCAGCGAGTGGGTGATTTCGTGCTCGGCCAAAGCCGGCAAAATCAAGTCGCCCGTCTCGCTCTGGCCGGTTGGGCCCTGATCGAAAACGAGTACGTCGTCGACCAACACCCCCCAGTCAAAAAACAGATCGTCGAGGCCGGTCGGATACCCGGGGGCCAGCAGCGCGAGAATGCGGCCGGCGCGGGTGGTCAGATATTGGCGGAGCAGCTCCTGTTCGGCCGCATCGAAGCGCCCCTGCTGACCAACGATCACCAGCACGGCGGCATCCTCAGGGATTTTGCGCGCCAGTGACAGGTCGAGCGACTCGACCGCGAAGTTGCGCGCCTTCAGCTCGGCGTCGAGTGCCGAGAGCCCGCGCTCGGGACTGACGTCATCGATCGCCATCTCCCCGTGTCCGGTCAGAAAGTAGATTTTTTTCTTGGTCGGGCTGGAGACGTCGAGGATCGCGGCGGTGAAGGCCTGCTCGCCGCGGAAGGCTTTTTTCTCCTGGTTTTCGACGCGGTAAAGCTCGTCGAGGCCGACCACCCGGCGTCGATCCCCGCAGAGTACGAGGATGGTGTTGGGCTGGTCGATACCGAGCACCTCGGCCTCCCGCCGGCGCTGGAAAACATCGAGAAACTCGGTGGTCACCTTGCCGCGGGCGTTGGCGGCGGTGGCGAATCCGTATTCGCGAAGCAGCGCACTCACATCGCGGTGGGCGTGGGTCACCTGCTCATTGTCGCTGTCGGCGCTGAGGGTAACAATGATGCGAACCGGTTGCGCCAGGTTTTTGAGATACGCGCGGGTCTCCGGAGAGAGCGAATGGCGGTGGTTGCTGGTCAGGTCGAAGCGCCAGGAATACTGGACGGCGAGGTAATTGAGCCCGGCAAACAGGCCCACAAAAAGCACGACTTGGGCGAGGAGGTTGAGGGTACGGACCCAACGGACCGTGCGGAAGGAGGGGGACTTGGCCATGGTCAGCTGTGGAGGAGTTTGGCTTCGACGCCGAGTATGCTAAAAATCAGCGCCAGCACGGTGCCGCTGACATAGAAAAGAACCTGGCGGGTATCGACCACCCCGCGGGTGAAGTCTTCGAGGTGGCGGAAGACCATCGTGTAGTCGATGGCCGCACGCAGCGACTGCATGGTTTCCAGATTGAGCACCTCCATGGTGCCGACAAACCGCACGCCGATGATGATGCCAAAGAGCAGGGTGAACGCGAGGATCCCGGCCACGGCCTGATTACGCGAAAGTGAACTGGCGAACACCCCGAGTGCGATGTAGAGCAACCCGGAGACCGCGATGAAGAGGTAACCGCCGAGTAGCGGCCCGAAATCCAAAAACCGCGCATCCCCGGCGAAGCGGTGCAGAATATAAAAAAAGCCGCCGGTCGAACCCCAGAGCAGCAGATAGAGAAAATAGGCGGCGAAATACTTCCCGAGCACCACCTCGGTGGTGGAAACCGGGGCGGTCAGCAGTGTCTCCAGCGTCCCGAGTCGGCGCTCCTCGGCCAGGCACTTCATGGTGAGCAGCGGCACCATAAAAAACACCGGCAGCCAGAAGAGTTGAAAAAACACCGCAGCCGGGGAGGTCTCCTGGGCGGCGGCACTGTAGCGCTCGAGAACTCCGGAAAAGATAAAACCCATCACCGTGAGGAAGAGCACCGCGGCGATGTAGGTGCTGGGACTGACCAGCAACATGCGGATCTCGTGGCTGAGGATAGTGGTGAAATGTTTCATGGGGTGCGTTTCGGAGTCGGGGTAGTGGGGGCCGGTGCATCCACCAGCTCCCAGCCCCGCCGGGTGGCGGCAAGGAAGACGTCTTCGAGCGTGGGCTGAATCCGGCAAAGCGAACGGACACGGAAGCTGCCTGCGGCGGTGAGCACCCGCAGCACGGCTTCGCCCAGATCATCGTCCCGGGTGCTGGTCAAGGTGAGCTTGCTGAAGCCGGCGGCATCGGGCGCGCCAGTTTCGGCGATTTGCAAGGTGGGGTCGATTTGCGCGAGCGCGGCCGGCAGCGCGACGGCGAGCTCGCCGGCAATCGCCAGTTCGTAGCGGGCCTGGCCAAAAACCTCGCGGCGCAGGTCGGCGGGGGTGCCGGCGGCGACGACCCGGCCCTGGTTGATAATGAGCACGCGGTCGCAGGTCATCTCGATCTCGGGCAGGATGTGCGAGGAGATGATCACCGTCATGCGCCCGCGCAGGCTGGCGATGAGGTCGCGCACAATTTGAATCTGGTGGGGATCGAGCCCGATGGTGGGCTCATCCATGATGATCACCGGCGGCTCGGCGAGGATGGCCTCGGCGATGCCCACGCGTTGCCGAAAGCCCTTGGAGAGTTTGCCGATGATGCGGTGGCGCACCCGGGTGAGGTCGCACAACTCCAAGACCTCGTCGATACGCGGGCCGAGCTTGCGGCGGGTGATTTCCTTGAGGCGCCCGCGGTAATGGAGGTATTCGGCCACCCGCATGTCGTCGGGCAGCGGGTTGTTTTCCGGCATGTAGCCGATGAGCTTTTTGACCTCGTCGCCGCGGGAGGCGACCGGCACCCCGCACACGTTGACCTCACCGGCGGTAGCGGGGAGGTAACCAGTGAGAATGCGCATGGTGGTGCTCTTACCGGCGCCATTGGGTCCGAGGAAGCCGAGCACCTCGCCGCGGGCCACGGTGAAACTGATCTTACTGACGGCGGGGTGGCCGGAGTAGATTTTCACGAGGTCGCGGACTTCGATGGCGGGGGTTTCGGCGGACGTCATAAGGTTGAAGCGGGCAACATGGACAGTTGCCGCTCACAATGAAAGCCTTGGATGTGGTGGATTTACCCCATAATCGGGGCGGTTCAAAAATCACCATCACCCGGCTCAGGCTGGGGAGAAAGACTTGGCCGGGACGGCCAACTCTACAGTCGGAGCAAGCTTACTCCCAAGTGTAGTGTTGGCCGTCCCAGGCCAAGGATTGGAGAGAATTTAGGAGCTCCCTGGTTCAGTTTGCGCAGTTCAGCCGGTAAGCTGCGGCCAGGCCAATTAAGGTGAGGTCGGGCACCACCCGCACGGTGTGGCGCAGGCGACTTTCCAGAAACGCGGCGTTACCCCCGGTGATAAAGAGGTGCGGCGCCGGTTCGCCGCGACCGGCCAACTCGGCGAGCACGCCGTCGAGCAGCGCCTGGATCAGTCCGGGGAACCCCACCAC
>CAMBUJ010000021.1 GCA_945871005.1 Opitutus sp. GAS368
ACTATCCGCCGTCCCCTGGTGTCGTTCTTGCACTCTTCGGCGAGCACTGCTGCTCCAGCTGCGGGTGATTCTATTTGTTTTTTTGCCATCCCCCGACTCTACACCCACTCCCTTTGCACGCCTAGGCGGTCTCCGGGCGGTCGCTTACCGTTGATCCGCGGAGCGAAGCGCCGCACCATCGCAGGCAGGTCGTTGTCCGTGCGCGCACTCAGCGAGCCGCTGCAAAAACACAGGCCGTTGGCCGGACTGTCGACCATGGCGAACAACTCGTCGATATCCGCCGCCGTGCAAATAATCCGAGGCAGCCCGAGGATCGAAAAGGGCGGGTCATCGGGATGAATCGCCAGGCGCACCCCGACCTCCTCAGCCACCGGTACCACGGCACGGAGGAAACGGGCCAGGTTGGCCTTTAACCCGTCGCGGCCCAACGGCGCGTAGGCAGCCAGCATCGCACGCAAATCATCGAGGGTAAGCCCAAGTTTACAGCCAGGGAAAACATCAATCAGATTGGCGATAAACGCATCGCGTTCCGGCTGATTCAGCCCGTTCCAGTAAGCTGCGGCCGCCGCGAGTTGCTCGGCGGTATAGTCGGCTTCGGCCCCAACGCGGCCCAGCGCATGAACCTCAAACGCAGCAAAATGCACCGGATTAAACAACAGGCATTCGGAGCCGTCGGGCAATTTGTGACGCATATCCGTGCGCACCCAGTCAAGCACCGGCATGAAGTTATAGATAACCGTATAAACACCCTCAGCGGAGAGATTTCGCAGCGTTTGGGCGTAGTTGGCGATCAGCCGGTCGGATCCCGGCGCACCCGTCTTGATATCCTCGTGAACCGGCACCGACTCCACCGCCGTCCAGCGCAAGCCGGCGGCTTCGACCAACGCCTTGTGCTGGGCAATGGCCGCGCGCGGCCAGACCTCCCCGTAGGGAATGTCATGCAACGCGGTGAACACCGCCGTCGCTCCGGCCTGCCGGATATAGGCCAACGGCACGGGGTCCGTCGGGCCATACCAACGGAAGGACTCTTCTAATAACGGGAGATCTCGGTAGTGCATGGTAATAAAATATTCAAGTAGCGGTTTATGGCCGCTATATTAAAATCGAAACAAAAACAAAGCGGACTTCCAGCCTGCTCCGTTTCCCTAAATTGGCTATAAGCCGGTGAAATCCAGCCCATAGCCCCAACTAACAAAAACGAATAACGACTAAGAACTGAAATTGATTTCACATTATAACCGACCATTAAAGCGAAGGCTGATTCCATAACCGGCGGAGCGTATGCGCAGCCATCTTGGGATTACGCTCACGCGTAAAGACGCCTTTGCGATTGTTGGCCACCCGGGTGATACTTTGCGCGGTTTTGAAGTCGGCAAAGGCCCACACATGGGTGCCAATGCACCACGGCAGCGTGCGCATCAACTTATACTGATGTTCAATCACCTCACTTTGATACTCTTCGGAGAACAACTCGGGCGTCATCCGATGCACACCATCGACGGCGTCAGCACCAAACTCCGCCAGCATGACCGGCTTGCCAAAGGCATCGCGGAAACGCCGCATACATTTCTCCAATTCCGGAAGGGTTTCGTGCAGCTGGCCCGGCCCAATGTACCAGCCATAGTATTTATTCACACAGACGACGTCGTAGTAATTAAATCCATCATTATCTTCCGGCTCCAGGTGCGCCACATAGGTGATCGGGCGGCTCGCATCAAGGGCACGGGCGCACGTCGCCATGCCTTTAAAGAAAGTGGTGACCGCGGCGCTGCCCCGGGCGCAGTTGGGCTCGTTGGCCAGGGACCACATCACCACGGAGGGATGGTTTTTATCCCGCTGAATGAGTTCAGTGATGATCGATTGAGCCTGAGCCAGGAGTTCGTCGGTATATAAGCGGTCGCTCAAACCCACAAACGGGGTTTCATCAATCACCATGATGCCGGCCCGGTCGGCATAATCGAGCCACTCTTCGGCGTAAGGATAATGCGACGTCCTAAAGGAATTCGCGCCGATCCACTTGAGCATTTCGAAATCACGAACCACCAGCGGCTCCAACAGGCCCTTGCCAACGATATGAAAATCCTCGTGTTTGCCAAAACCCTTAAAGAAAACCGGCTTTCCGTTGAGCAAAAAGTGGTCGCCCTTCACTTCGACGGTGCGAATACCAAAGGACTGGCGGTAACAATCCACGCCGCCGTCGGCCGCCTCCGCCCGAACCGCCAGAGTATATAACTCACCTTGGCCGATATCCCAAACGCGGGGCGTAGGAATGCGCAGCGTTCCGGTGAGGACTCGCCCGCCAGCCGAGGTTAAACGCAACGAGTGGTCTTCGACCCGGCACTCCACGGCACCCTGAAAATCCCCGGCCATATCGATGGTCACAGCCAAGTCGGCATGCGTGGCCTGCAATGAAGTGGTGATCACGGAAATACGCTCAATACGCGGCGCACCGGTGCTATAAAGGTAGACCGAACGGTGAATGCCGCCGTAGGGAAAAAAGTCGAAGGCTACACCCGGATGCGAATTCATAAAGCCAACTCGCCCATCGTTTTCCACCCAACTGGCGGGAGGGAACATCCAGGGATCGAGCGAAGCGTCGACACAGACCACCAGGCGGTTCGCCTGACCGAATTTCACCAAGCCGGTCAGGTCGATATCCATCGGCAGGTAGGGGCCGCGGTGGTCACCGGCGAAGGTGCCATTGACCCAGACCCGGGCGTTATTATTAACCGCACCGATGCGCAACCTGAGCGGCATATCGGCCCAGCCGGCATCGGGATAAACGACACATTCAAACCACGCTAAACCAAAGTAGTTGGCTAAATCGGGGATCTGCTCGTTCCAACTGCCGGGCACGGCGATTGACCGAGCCGCCGGGATTCCCTTGGTCCACCCTAGGGATTCCCCGGTCGTGTCGGGGTCGGTGCGAAACGACCAGATCCCATCGAGTTTATTCAAGCGACGAACGGTGTTTTGTTGCGGAAATAACATGAAAATAGATGAGCTTAATAAATATACAAACGAACCGTTTTTACCGCAAATAAACGCTGGAAAAGAAGTAGCGGGTAGCGGGTAGCGAGTAACGAGAAGACGAAATTAAAAGCGGATAGGGCTACTGCTGAATTAGCGTCTATTAGCGTTCATTAGCGGTTAAAAATCCGTGGATTGAAATTCGGTCGTTTGGCGGGTGGCGGTTTTTAATTAACAGGACTGCAAAGTGATCTCAGTCCTGAATTACGTTTTCACAGTCCTTCACCTGAATGCCACGAACCGAACCGTCGTCGCCTTCGATACGATTTCCCGAGAGCTTCAGATCCTTGACGTGCTGACCGAAAATAGCCGCGTTGGAGACGGCCTCGCTCATCAAGCTCTGGCGCCCCGGGGCGATCACGCGATTGTTTTTCACCACCACGTTTTCGGCGGAAAAAACCCCGATCGCGGCCTGGGCCGAGCCACGAATTTCGTTATCCTCAATAATGACATGTTTAATCACCGCGGTGTCGACCGGAACAAAGCTGCCTGGGTTGTCGATGGACGCGCCGACATAGAGATCGGCCGGCTGGCGCCGCACCTCATTACAGGATTCAATCTGGTTGCCGCGAATGATCAGGCCCTCGGGATAAAACCCATGATACCAACGCCCCCAGCGCAGGCTCATGAGTACCCCGATGGCCGGATAACCGGTGCGCGAAAACCGATTATTTTCAATCAGCCCCGGGCCGTTACCGCCCCAAATCCCATGACACAGGTTGTTATTAAAAACATTATTACGGATGACAAAGGCGCCGGAATTTTCGTGGTCGACGATGATCAGGAGGTCCTTGGCCGCGTAGCCGTCGAGCGAGGGAACCGGGTCCTCGAATGTGAGCCGACAACGATCCACCGGGATTTTTCCATCAACTGGGTAGTAATCGAATTGCCACTGGAAACTTTTGATTTTGGAGCGCCAAGGCAGGGGTTTAAAGTCACGGGTGGCCAAATAAACGGACGCCCCTTTCATAATACTGCGACTGGTGGTAGCGGCCCGCTGCAGCCGATCGGCAATCAGACCGTGGGCACCATCAGCGAGCACACCGCCGCCAAGAAAGGCGCCCAGGCGGGCCGCCCGAAAGTTCATCACGTCGTCGTTGCAGTAGTTCACCTCGTTGTTTTCGAATACATAGAAATCGGCGGTCGGCATGAAGCCGTCGTGGCTCGCCTTATATAATCCGGGGCTGGGCGGCGCCAACACCGAGTGGTGAATCCACAGATGCCGGGTGTAACCATCGAAGGCGGTCTCCGGCACACCGCGCAGCTGCAAGCGTTCGAAGGTGAGGTGATCATTATCCCCCTGCAGCTGCACCCCAAAGCCGCGCCAATTGGGCGGAATTTTCAAAAGCGTAGCCATCCCAACCTGGGGCTGCCCGGCCGGCCGTCCCTTAAAGAGCAAGGTCTTCGCGTCGATGATTTCTGCCGCGCCGCCCGAAAAGTGACCCGCTCCGTAGCCGTTGTCCGAGCGACTGGCGGTTTCAATATCCCATTCCCGTCCGCCGGTGATCGCGAATTCCGGGCGTAACAGCCCGCCGGAAACCACTTCGTAGCGGAGGATCTTCGGACCAACCTCCGTGATCCGTCCGACCACCGCCAGCGGGCGGTGATCCCAATCCCAAACCAACGAAAAATCATTCACCACTAGGCGATTACAATTTCTAATGATCAAAAAAGCGGGGGCCACCCCGGACTTGTTGGAATCGCGCAACAGGAGGCGGGCGCCATTGCCCTTGAGCGTGAAGTTGGCCAGTCCATCGAGGACCAAGGCGGCTTGGCCAAGACGCAGCTGCACCCCGTAGTCGCCAGGCTCGAAACGCACGGCGGAGGCTTTCTGGGCAGTCAGCGCAAGGCCGAGTTTTTCCAGGGCGTTGGCGTTTTCCTCCGGACTGGCGGCGGGCGATAAGCCGAAATCACGCGCCGCCAGCTCTGGGCCGGGATTAGGAAGCGGCGGTAAACTACGAATCGCGCTGCCATCGCCAATCACACGATTAATCAGGTCACGCGTATACGCTTCTCCCGTGGGCTCGGCGGCCAAGCACACCCGACCACCTAAAGACAAAATAAAACAAGCAATGATGAAGCGGGTATTTATCATTTATCCGCGGGTGAGGAGAATTTTAGAGGTTATATAATCGAACCATGTAACCGCTAATGGCCGCTGATTGACGCTAATTAAAACCCAGATTCCCGAGTTCCGAAATTAGCGTTCATTAGCGGCCATTAGCGGTTAAAAATCCGTGGATTTATAGTTGCATTTTCAGGCCTGCAACCAGCCCTCATGCATAGCGCCCGACCGCCCACTTTTGTTTTAAGAACCGCGCGATCATCTTGGGTTGGCGCTCGCGGGTGAACACACCTTTGCGGTTGCCGCCGACCCGGTAAAAATTCTGGGCAGTACGGAAATCCGCAAAGTTCCAAATATGTTCGCCGATCACAAAATCGCAGCCGCGCATCACTTCGATCAGGCCCATCAAGAGGTCGGTTTGATACTCCTCGCTCCACTGTTCCGCGGGCAGGCTGTGCTGGCCGGCGATCGTGTCGGCGCCGAACTCGGCAATGAACACCGGTTTCTTAAATTTATCATGCATCGCATTTAAGATTATACGCAGGTCCTCCTGGGCCCCCGCCACCTGCCCGGGCAAGTGATACCAGCCGGGATACAGGTTCACGCTAACCACGTCGAAATACTCCATCACCTTATCCTCGGTGCCTTTGCAGGTGACCATGGTGATCGGACGGGTGGAATCGAGCGCGCGGGCCCGCTCGGCCAGGGCCTTGAAATAGGGGCGCGCCTGCTCGCGGTCACTGGTCGCTTCGTTGGCCACCGACCACATGATCACAGCGGGACTGTTGCGATCGCGCTCGATCAGCTCGGTCAGCGCTTGCAAGTGGGTTTCCAGGGTGCGCGGGGTCACATAATCAAAATTGATCGAGACCGCCGGGGCCTCACCGACCAGCAAAATGCCCTGCTCCTCAGCCAAGCGGATCAGCTCCTCGGAATAAGGGTAATGGGTGGTGCGGTAGGAGTTAGCACCGATCCACTTAAGCAATTCGTGATCGCGGATGTTAACGCTGTGATTAAGACCCTTGCCGATGATGGGGAAATCCTCGTGGCGACCAAAACCTTGCAGATAAACCGGACGGCCGTTGAGCAGCAGGCGGTTGCCAGTGACCTCTACGGTGCGCACGCCAAAGCGTTGTACATACTCGTCGAGCACGCCGCCGGCCGCATCGAGCAGGCGAATGCGGACATTATATAAATTGGGTTGGTAAACATCCCAGAGTTTGACCTGCGCAATACTCAGTGCGGCGTTAAAAACCCCGTCGGCAACGGCGACGTGGCTGGTGGCCCCGGTTTCAATGAGGTGCAGCTCGGCTTGGGCGGCACGGCCGTTGAACTTGCCGGTCAGCCCGACCACACCGGTGGTGCCGTCGACCGTCGTGGTCACACTGACGTTATCGAGCCATGCGGTGCGCCCGGTGGTGCAGACCGAGACCGGCCGGTGGAGGCCGCCGTAGGGGAAAAAGTCGAACGGAGTATCGGGATACTGGCCGCCGATCTGGCCGGGCTCGGCCTTGTTGGACAAATTGCCCATCGGCACGGTTTCGGCCGAGAGGATGGTATCGACGCGAACACACACGAGGTTGTCCACGCCGAGCTGAATCGAGTCAGTCACATCAAACTCGAAGGGAGTGTAGCCGGTTTCGTGGGAGCCGAGGAGTTTACCATTAAGATAAACGGCCGCGCGGTAACTCACCGCGCCAAAACGCAGGACGACGCGCTCGCCCTTGAAAAAGGCGGGGATACTAAAACGGTAGGAATACCAAATCCCCTTCATCCAAGTGCGGAACTCCTCCTCGACGTAGAGATCGTTAAAACTGCCCGGGACCGCCACCTGTTTTTCGGGAGTAAAACCGGCTGTGTAATCGACGCCCTCGCGTTCACGGGCGAGATCCCAGATCCCGGTTAAATCAAAGTGCGAGCGCGTCAGCGTGCGTTGTGGGTATAACATAATATGAAAAATTTAAGGGTTGAGAGTATAAAGGCAGGACGCGGCGGCGAAAGCGCTCCGCGCTCCCGTTACGTTCGGATTCCGGTGCAGGCGTAGCGGGACGACGGAGTCGTTTTGGGCTCGGCGTCGAAAGCGCTCCGCGCTCCCGCTACGTTCGGAATCCGGCGCAGGCGTAGCGGGACGACGGAGTCGTTTCGTTTGGAACAGCTCGTAATCATGGTTCTGCTTAGGCGGTCGCCGCGGTTTCGGGTGGCTGATAGCCCTGTTCTCCGCCCATTTGTTTCCACTGCCGATACAGCAGCACACACATGATAAAGCTCATCGTCGTACACACCCCGCTCCAGATAAACACGAAGCGGTAGTCGGCCACCTGTTGAATAATCCAACCGCAGATGACGGGGGCGAAAACGTTGCCGCAAAAGCCGACCATTTGATTGGCGGTGAAAAACTGGCCGTATTTGGCCCGGGGCAAGAGGCGCGGCAGGATCGCGAGGTAGGAGCCCATATATATCGCCTGGGCGATCATACTGGCGTTGAACCAAAACAGCAGCGAGCCGCCGTCTTTGACAAAGGCGTAACAGGCAAAAAAGCTCAACGCGCTCAGCAACAAACCCACCATCGCCACCCGCAGCGGGTGAAACCGGTCGACCAAGGGGCCGACCAGGAAAAACACCGGCACGGTGATCAGCGAGGCCCACCCGCGGACATGGCCAAACTCCTCCAGGCTAAGCCCCAAGGTGGGGGCATAACCGGTGACCGATTTGCCCGGAGCGGTGCCGAAAAACACTAGGAAAGTCCAGAGCGGGGCGCAGGCGCCCCAGAAGAACAGGGACAGCGAGTAGGTTTTCCAATAGAGGGAATGACTATAGCATTCGCGGAAATACGATTTTGCTTGGGCCAGACCGCCGCGCGCTTTCGGGGGAGGGGCCGGGTATTCGCCTTCCTTGACAAACCAGACCAGCAGGAAAAAGGAGACCGCATAAAGCAGCCCAGAAAACACATAAATCTCGGTGACCCGCTCCTCGGCCTGGCCGAACAGGTAACGGTGGAAAACAAAGGCGCCGAGGGCACCGACCGCGCGGTAACAGCCGACAAATTTACCCATCACCTGGGAAGGAATTACGTCCACAAACAGGAACTGGTAGACCTGCATGATGTAGGTGTTGCCCACCACGAACACGACCATACAGGCGGCAATCCAGCCGATTTTAAGCGCGGGAGCGGAAGTGGCGCCGACCCATTCGGCCAAGGCGGTGGAGGCCGGTGCGGCGCAGCCCAGACCGACCAGAGCGAGCACCACCACCGGGGTGGCCCAGAGTAAAAATGGGCGGCGGCGGCCCAAGCGCCCGCGGTGGCGGTCGCTTTGCACCCCGACAAACGGATTGAGCAAAATACCCAAAAACGCTGGCAAGCTAGCGGCCAAAAACCCGATGAGCGCATCCGGCGCCTCGGCCCAGCGCAGTTGCAGCGGCACCAAGGCCACCGGCAGTTGCTCCATAATCTGCAAACAAAAATCGCCCAGGAGCATCCAGAAAAGGACGTTGAGCAGGGCGGCCTTGGTGTAAGTCAACGTACCGACCCGGTAAAGACCGTCGGCAGAGGGGGGCGAGGAGGAGGTGGGGGTAGGGATATGGGCCATAAATCACATCGGTGACGATGTGACTGAAACCCTGCCCAATCGGCGGCCGAAATCAAACCTAAAAGTCACAGAAGATAACTTAATTTGACCTAAAGCCAATAAGCCGAGAATTCTGACACCTTAACATCGGCACGGAAAAGGAGTTCCTGAAGTGGGGCCGAAAAAAAAAGCGGACGTGGGCGGCGATCTTTGCGCCACCTGCGGCGACTTCGCGGATAAAAACCAACTCCAACAGACGATTTATACCCCAACCAATTAGAATAAAGAAGATTACATTATTCCATACTTGGGGCCCGCATCAGTTCCTGCTGCAAACACTCAAGCAGTTGCCCGTTTTTTCCAGACCCACCCCTCCAAACACTACGCGCCCGCGAGCCCGCGGACAGATTAACCCAGCACCGCCCGTCGTCATGGCGCTAATAATGAGCCGATAAGAGTTTAAGGCCTGTTAACTACTGGTGAGGTAGAGGTCGGGCGTGACCACCGCGTCGAGCGGCTGGCCGGCGACGTAGGCCCGCAGGTTGCGCAGGGCGTGCGCCCCCGCATCGCGGCGCCGGTCGGTGGTCGGACCACTCAGGTGGGGCGTCAGGTTGACGTTACGCAGCCCCCGCAAGGGGTGGTCTTTGGCCAGCGGCTCGACGGCGAACACGTCCAGGCCGAACAACACCTTCCCCTCCCGCGCCACCTTCACCAGCCCCGCCTCATCCACCACCCGGCCCCGCCCGGTGTTCACAAACACCGCGCCCGGCCGTAGCAGCCGTAAATGCCGTTCGGTCACCGCCCCCTCAGTCTGCGCAGTCAGCGGGGCCAGTTCGACCACCACATCGTTTTCGGAAAAGAGCTGATCCAAGGTGGCGGTTTTTTTGATTCCGTAGGCCTGCTCGACGGCTGCGTCCACATCGGGGGCGACCACCGTGATCGGCACGCCAAAGGGGGCCAACAGGCGCACCAGTTCCTGCGCGATCCGCCCGAAGCCGTGGAGCCCGACCCTGCGCCCGAAGAGTGAGGCGTTTTCGCTATCAGGGGTTTTCCAGCCCTGCTCCTGATGCATCACCAGCGCCCAGTGCGGTCCGCGGCGCAAGCAGGCGAGGATGTGAAACAAGGCCCCCTCGGCCACCACCCGCGCAATCGAAGCGCCCCAGTTGGTCACCAGCAGGCCGTCCTCAAGGTGACGATGCGTGAGTAATGGCCGCACCGTGCCGGTGAGGTGGCAAACATAGCGCAGGCGCGGCGGCAACACTGCGGGCAAAGCAGGGGTGCGCCAGCCAGTGACCAGCACCTCAGGATTTTCGGCGTGGAGCCGCTCCGCGAATTCGGCGGCGGTGGCGACCGTCGGGTCAAACTCCCCGAAAGCGTCACCGAGGGTCCGCAGCTCCAAATACAAAGAGCCGGGAAGAAATTCACGCACCTCCTGCGGGCTGAGGGCCAACATGAGGGCCGAGGCGACAAGGCGGGGGGCGGGAGCGAGGGCGATCACACAAAAGGGAAAGAGGGAAAAAAGGGAAATCGGGCAAAGGGCTGGCCGCCAGGGGGCGACCCAGGCCGGCCTGATAATTTATAATTATCAGGCAAGGGCAATCAAAAAGCGGCTGCCGGCTGAAACCGCCGGGCGGGGCGCGGGGGTTAGGGCGGCCTGGGCAGGAGGGGATTCGGATTTTTTAAGCGCGAAGACGAACCGAAGCCTCACGAAGCGGATAAATAGAACTGATTAACAGCATCTTAGGCTTTTCTTTGCGCGACTGCGCGAGGCTTCGCGGTTAATAAAATCAGGGGCCTTATGCTTCCCCTGCCCGTGCAGGGAGTCGGGTTTTTTTGGAAAAAAACGGCCCCGACCCAAGTCACGATCCCACCGGCAGTTCCGCCCCGCCTCCGGCCGGAATTAGATAATAATAAACCGAAATAAGATATTTATCAATTGACAGCCTAGGTAAATCCCCCCATCCGGTTTTATAGTTATTTAAAGCCAAACACCGCCAGCACCCACTTTCCATGAAAAACCAGACCACCACCCGCCTCAGCGCGCTCCTCGCCAAGCGACCCACTGGTCGCCACGCCTCGGCCCTTCTCGCCATCTCCTTAACCGCGGCCGCTCCTTCGGCTCAGGCCGTCAATATCTTTTGGAATAACACTGGCTCCACGGCAGACACTGTTGCGAATTGGTGGACTACCGCCGCGGGAACAACGACGGTTACCGCCTTCGTCAACTTGACAGTCAGCACCGGAGATACCTGGAATTTCTCCAACGTAAGTCCTCTAAATAACACGGTCGGCATCACCACCAAAAATGTGCAGGGCATCGTTTTCAGCAACGCTGCCAACGCTTACACTTTAAACACTTCCGGGGCGCTCAGTTTTGGCGCGCTTGGAATCACCAACAACTCCACGACCGCGACACAAACCTTCACCGGACCGGTGCGCATGGGGGGCAATTCATTCTTACAGACCGCCGGGGGCACAATGCAGTTCAATGGCTCCACTTTCGACCTCACCTTGAGCGGCAGCTCAGCAAACCGAACGCTGACGATCCAAGGAGCAGGGGCCACCAATATCGTGGGAGCGATTGGTAACGGCGGCACTGCAACTGCTGGTTCAGTGACCGTGACCTCCACGGGCGCCACGGCTCTTTCCGGCAACAACACCTACGACGGCACCACGACAATGAACGCCGTCGGTGGTGTCCTTACCCTCAGTGGTGATAATTCAGGCGCGGATGGAGCTGTTACGATTACCGCCGGCACCGTGAAACTGGGCCACACAAGCGCACTCGGATCCACCGTTTTGGGAACCACCGTCGCCAGCGGTGCGGTGCTCGACCTCAACGGCCAGGCGATCGGAGCAGAGGCTGTGTCGCTCACTGGCAGCGGCATCAGCGCAGCGGGTGCCCTGGTCAACACCAGCGCCACGACTGCGAGCCTCAGCGGTGCAGTCACCTTGACGGGGAACACCACCATCGGCGCAGGGAATATCACCCTAGGGAACGTTGGACAGTCTGGAACGACATCGCTCACCAAGACCGGAGCGGGGACGCTGACCTTAAACGGAACCAATTCCTACACCGGCGGCACAGTCATTCAGAATGGAACACTCGATATTACCGCAGGAAACAGCGCAGGTGGCGCGTTCACGATCGAAGGTTCGGCGACCACACCCGTCTTGAAGCTTTCCAACGTCAATGCCCTCGCGACGACGGCCACCCTCAAGGGTTCTGCGGGCGCTTCCAACACCGGCACCCTCGATCTGGCGGTAGCAGGTGCCTACACGCTTGGTTCCTACACTGGAGACAACATGAAATTCACCGCCAGCAGCACGAGTCCCACGACCCTCGGCTTCACAAACAATAGCGTAGTGACCTCAGGATCCTCGGGCGGCAGGACTCTCACCAACGCAGATGCCAACCTAACCATCACCTTTGGCGGCAGCCTTGACATCAGTTCCAACGCAACCGGCAACTTAACCATCGCTGGCGAGGGTAACACCGCGGTCACCGGTGCAGTCTTTAACAGCGGAACCGGACTTCGCGGTTTAACCAAGACCGGCTCTGGCACGCTGACCTTGAATGGCACCAATGCCTACAACGGCGCAACCCAGGTCTCCGACGGCACCCTGCGGATCAACGGCAGCACCAGTGCATCCAGCGCGGTCACCGTGGCTTCAGGTGCCACCCTCGGCGGCTCGGGCACGGTTGGCGGTGCCACCACCATCAGCTCAGGCGGGCTCCTCACCGCAGGCACCGACGCCTCCACGATCGGCACCCTCTCCTTCTCCAGCACCCTCACCGGCAGCTCGGGATCAACCTTCTCGCTCAAGCTTAACAGCAGCAGCCTGACCTCCGACCTGTTCACCGTCACCGGCGCGGCCACCTTGGACGGCGCCACCCTGGCCCTGATCGACCTCGGTTCAGCCACCCTCACCAACGGCCAATCATTCACCCTGCTGACCGCCAGCAGCGTTAGCGGCACCTTCTTGAATTTGACCAACGGCGCGGCAATCCGAGTCGGCACCACGGATTACACGCTCAACTACCTGAGCAATGCAGTGACCTTGACCGCCGCCACCTCGTCCATCCCCGAGCCGTCCACCTACGCCTTACTTGCCGGTCTGGGTATCCTCGGCCTCGTGGTTTATCGCCGCCGCAGCTAAAGCCCCCCACCGCCCCCAGCCGCGCCACCCCTCACCCGGCGGGCGCGGTTTTTTTATATCACGATCCGCCTTCCGCCTCCACACGGAGCCGGATTTTTTAACCGCGAAGACGATCCGAAGGCTCGCGAAGCGAAAAAAGGAACCCGATTAGCAAGGGGTTGCAGTTTTCTTCGCGCCACTTCGCGAGCCTTCGCGGTTAAAGGGATCAGGGCTCTCGGCTTTGCGTCACTTGGTATTTTTTGTGGCCAATGGGTTGGCCCGCCTCACTGGAAACGTCGAAGGAGCGCAACCCCGGCTCATACCATTTCGATTTCAAACGTATCAAAACGCGTTGCTCGCCGATTCCGATTGTAGGGACATCGCTCGCCGACGTCCGCGCCCGCCGAGTGGGCCACGAACCCCCAACCCGGCATTCGCAAGCGAACGCCCTACGCGAAGAAACTCAGTTTTCATATCACGGAATGCGAAATGGTATCAAAGCCATTTCAGTCATCCCGCTTCAGCCCCGCCCTCCTTGTGCCGTTATTGGGCCATGCCCCCATTGCCCCCAGTCAACCAATTTCAAAGAAATTAACACTGATTTTATAATTATGATATTGCGGGCGGCCTGTCGGTTAGCAGGATCGCTGGCCGTAGCCCAACCCCACTCCGCTTTAGGTTTAGCTTTTTTCCCCCTTGATGACCACCCCGACCCCATGCGCCGTTCAACGCCGGCACACCGCACGCCGCCAAGGCGGCTTTGCCCTGATCGTCACGATCCTGCTGATGTCATTTCTGGTCTTGTTGATGGTCAGCATGTCGGCCTTGACCCGGGTCGAAACCGCGATCGCGACCAACTCCCAGCAGGCCGAGCGCGCCCGGCAAAATGCGCTCACCGCCCTCAACATCGCCATCGGCCAGCTGCAGTCGGCCGCCGGCCCCGACCAAAATATCACCGCGCGGGCCGAGATCCTCGACAGCTCCCCGGCGACCCCCAGCGTGGACGGGGTCAAACAACCCTACTGGACCGCGGCTTGGAAGACCGGCAGCGCCACCCTCGACGACAACGCCGCCGGTCAACGCCTCACCAGCCTGGGCGGCACCAGCCCGACCGCGGCAGACAAAGTCACCCACGCCACCTGGTTGGTCTCCCGGCCGACCACCACCGGCGCCATCGACCCGCTGGCAGGCACGTTCACCAGCAGCAGCGGCGCAGTCACCACCCTGCAGGTCAGCGACACTCTCAGTCCGGCCGAAACCACCCAATCCGGGGTCAACGGAGGCAGCGCCACCCCGAACGCGGTGGTGCTGGCCCGGGGCATCGGCCGCAAAGACCCGGCAGCCGCCCCCGATGCGACGTCCAACCCCGGCTTTGTCGTCGCCGCACCCTTGGTTGATCTGAAAGCGAACCAGCCCGGGTTTAACACCCCGCAAACCGTCGGCCAGTTCGCCTACTGGATCGATGACGAGGGCGTGAAGGCCAAGGTGAACATCAAAGACCCGACCCTTAACAGCGGCACCAACTCGGTCGCCGCGGTCGCCGACCTGCCCAAAAATCTCCTGCACTTTTCCGCGCCCCAGGCCTTTGCCGCCCACAAGTTTTTGCCGGACAGCCTCGCCACTGATTTTCGCCAAAACCCCAAAGTCGACCAAGTCCTCACCCCCCAAAGCTTGCCCTTTCTACCGGCCACCACGCCTAACGGCTTTCTGAGCAAAAACTTCGCGGCCGACCTCACCACCTATTCCTACGGGGTGCTGGCCAACGTGCGCCTCGGCGGGCTGAAAAAGGACCTGACCGCCGCCTTCGAGGACGCCGGCACCACCTCGGGGGCCAACTACAACAAATTGATCAACGACGCGGTCTACGAAGACCGGGTCTACCGGGCCCCGCTCGACACGGTAGGGACCGTGCCGGCTGCGGCCTACGCGTCGGTGGACGGCCTGCGCTGGCCCAGCCTCTATTTCTTTTACAACACCTACAAAGCCACCGCACCAAGCGGTGGAGCGCCGATTTCGACCAGCGCGGTCACCCCCACCGGGGTGGGCAACCCGGACGCCGCGCTGCGCCCCTATGCCATTCCTCCCCGGGGCTACTGCTCGGCGACGGTGAACTACGGGATGCTCGCCCCGATTTACCTCGGGTCGCGCTGGGACGCGGTCTTATCGGCCACCTCCAGCGATAATCTCGCCGTGGGTAACCCACAGAAAAAGTACACCCTGCAGCTCAACTATTACCCGCAACTGGTGCTCTACAACCCCTACACGGTGGCCCTGACGAGCAACCAGTTCAGCTACGGCCGCAGCCTAAACATCTGCGGGGTCGGCTCGAAATCGGCCGCCGTACTCGAGCTGTCGGTCGGCCCGACGGCCACCGCGACGAAGAGCTACACGATGCTCAATCAGGCCAGAAAAGGCTTAGGCACCTACCAACGCCTGACGATGGCGTCCAGCTACGCCGAGTCCCAAACCTTTGCCCCGGGCGAAATCCGCGTCTACGGCGGCGGCGGCACCCAGAACACTTTTTACCCCGCAGTGACCGGCAAGCTAAGGAGCGGCATCGCGCTTGCCAGTGAGTTCCAATTGACCACGACCACCGATGGCTTGCTCAGTAAAACCTACGTGCCGACGATCGGCCAAACCGCAGATTTCACCTCGGCCAGCTCGCTTTCAGATTGTGCCACTATTAGTCAGCAAAAAGAGGTGGCCAGCTACAAGGACGTGCTCGACCAGCCGGTCAGTATGGAGCTCGTGTCGGGCGACAGCGTCACGCCCAACTACAGGATGTTCAACATCGGCCAGGTTGTGACCAGCCTGTCCGGCCAGCTGGTCTGGCCGCAACAGGGCGGGCAGGGAACCGCATCCGGAATGAATGCAGCCGGCGGGTTCCTTCAAGGCTACGGCATGATGACCAGCCCGAGTGCGCTCAACTATGATGCCGGTTCAAGCCCGAGCATTACGCGCAACGCCCTAACGGGCCTCAACATCAGCGACCTGTTTAACGCCCCGCGTCTCTTGTTCAGCTACTATTGCCGGAAAAAGGGTATTCAGGCGACCGACCCCGCCGACGGCTTTAGCAACCAAAGCACGGTCGTGCCGGCCTTCATGGGCAACAGCAGCTTTTACAACCTGATCAACGATTCCGAAAGCGCCCTGTGCTCTGACGAGGTTTACAAGCAAACAACCTGGCCGACCTACCAAACTTACCGCGGGAGCGAAGTGGTGATGAATGCCGGGGCCAGCCCCTATGCCACCACCAGTTGGGGACAAAAGAGCATGGGGGTGGACGACAATTCACTGCCGCTCAACCGGATCGTTTTGGCCGAAGTGCCGGTCCAGCCGATGCTTTCGCTCGGTCAGTTCATGCACCTCCAGCCGCACTACATCGACGGGGCGCTGGGCTCTTTTACTGATTACAGCCGACTGGGTTTCGGCAGCATGTTCATCGGCGGATCGTTCGCCTCGCCCGATCTAGCCACCAGCGTGACCGCAGAAGACAAGCTGGCGACGTCGATGTTGATGGTTGGGAAGCGGCTGGCGCTCGACCACAGCTTCCTAGCCAACCAAACGCTATTCGACGGCTACTTCTTGTCCACGGTGCCCCCGGCAAACCTGCCTGCGAGCACGACCAGTCCCGCCTTCTGGACCGCCTTCAACGCGGCCAATACCGGCACGCGCCTCACCGACCGCACCACCCCCTTTCTCAACACCCGCATGACCCCCTACTCCATGCAATCGCCCGGGCCGGTGCTCAGCGAATTGCGTGACATGGACAAGGCGGCGGCCAACCTCCTGCTCAACGGGGCGTTCAACGTTAACTCCACCTCGGTGGACGCCTGGCGCAGCCTGCTCTCGAGTCTCTCCGGTAACGATCTGAGCCTGTGGAACGCGACCTTGGGCATGGCGTCGACCTTCACGGCGGCCAACCTGCAAAACCCCATCCCGCGTTTCTGGTCGGCCACGGGCAACGCCAACTTGAACACCGCCTGGTGCGGGGTGCGCTCGCTCAGTGACGCCGAAGTCAAAACCCTCGCCGAGAAAATCGTCGAACAGGTCAAAACACGCGGGCCGTTCCTTTCGATGGCCGACTTCCTCAACCGCCGCCTCGGCACGGCGTCGGCGCTGACCCGGGTCGGGGCCCTGCAGGCGGCGATCGACAACACCCCGCTGAACACCGCGATCAAAGCCAACGGAACTGACGTAGTGATCCCCTCCAATGCCGGTTACAACGAGATCACCGCAACCACCAACATGGTGGACGGGGCGGGCAACACGTGGAACTCGACCCTGGGCATTCCCGGCTACCTGATGCAGCAGGACTTGGTGCAGGCATTCGCCCCGGTTTTGGCGGCGCGCTCCGACACCTTTGTGATCCGCACCTACGGCGACACCCAAAACCCGGCCACCGGCCAAGTGGTGGCCCGCGCCTACTGCGAGGCGGTAGTCCAGCGCCTACCCGAATACGTGGATGCCACCGCTACCCCTGCCGAGCAAACCCCGGTCGCCGGCTCCACCAACGACAAGCTGGGTCGCCGGTTCAAGATCATCTCCTTCCGCTGGCTTTCCAACCATGACATTTAAAACTCTTCTCTTCATCGTTTTAGGTACCCTCGTCACCATGGCCACGACGTGGGCACAGCCGGCACCGGATAAATCCAGTGCGTATTTCCGTACGATTGGGGCGGGAGTGGCGCCCACGGATTTGTTTTACAGTGACGGTGGCCCCAAACCGGTGCCGGTGGCCGTCGGGGTGGAGGGGCGCTCCAGCTACTACCGCCTGCCCAACCGCACCAAGCCGCTGGCCTTTTTCCGCCTCAGCAAGGGAGCCGACGGCAAGGACGCCTACGTGCCGGTGGCCCAAGTCAACCTGGCCGACCTGGGGCGGCACAGCCTCATGGTGTTCAGCCGCTCGCTGACCGAAAAAAATGCGCTGGTGGTCACCGGGCTGAAGGATGACGCCGAGGCGGTGCCGGGCGGTTCGTGCCGGTTTGTCAATTTGCTCCAGAAGGGCACGGGGGTGCTGCTGGGGGGCCAAAAGATCGTCCTAGCGCCCGGCCAAAGTGTGGTCGCGCCGGCCTCGCCCGCCCCCAATAAAACCGCGGTCCAAGTGATGGTTTATACCTCGGGACAGGATGGCGAAGCCACCCGGGTCTACGCGACGATCTGGCCCAACAACAGCACCAAGCGGGGCTTGGTGCTGATCGTGCCCACCCCGGACAAAGCCGCCGGAGCCGAGATCAAGTACCTCCCCGAAACCATCACCCAACTGCCCACCGATTAATCGGGCCGCAGCCGTCGAGTTAGCGGATGCGCAGGGAGGTTAAACTGAGTGGCCCTTACGGCCCCATTTATGAGCGCTCATCATTACCTATTGGGTTACTCGACGATTTCAGTCGGCAGCCTGGAGGAAAACAACCCACGGCTGGGTTACACCGAGTCCACGGAGCCAGGCCCACAGAGCCCAGACAGGGGAGGCCTCAACGACTTTGTTGGATCAAAAACCACTAACTGCTCGGGCTTGGCCTGGCTTGTTAACTCGTTCTTGGCTCGTAGCCGTGTTGCCGATTGTGAGCGGTTTGACTCCGTGGCCTCAGCGTCCGTGCACTGGATTTCCGCTGTGATACAACCCTGGATTCAGCGTGCTTGACGGTCGTCTCCACCCGGATGCCCCCCCCCCCCTGCCCCCTCCGCCCCACGCCCCCGCCTTTTTCTCCGATCATGAAATTGCACCCTCAGCTCACCCGCCTTGGCCTCGCCTTGGTGGTCCTAGCCGGCCCCGTGTGGGCCAAAATCCCGAACGCGGCCCCTGCCACCGCGCCAGACCAAAAGACGGAAATCACGCCGCTCGCACTGCCGGGGAGCGAGCCCTTTGTGTTCCGCAAAATCGGGGCGACCGAGTTGCGCCTGCACGTGGTCAAACCAGCGGGCTGGAACGCGGGGAATAAGCGCGCCTGCTTGGTGAGCTTTTTCGGCGGTGGCTGGAGCGGAGGCACACCCGAAAGCAGTGTTAATTGGTCCAAATGGGCGGCGACCCAGGGAATGGTGGGGATCGCCCCGGACTACCGCACCCGCCAGCGCTTCCAAGGCACGCCGGAGGACTGTGTGGCCGACGGCCGGGCCGCCCTGAGCTGGATTCGTGAACACGCCGAAAAACTCGGGATCGACCCGCAAAAGATTGTCGTCTCGGGAGCCTCCGCCGGCGGCCATGTCGCCGCCTGGACGGCGATCACCGCAAAAGGCCCCGGCCCGAACGACCCGGCCCCGGCCGTGCAACCGGCCGCCCTGGTTTTGATTAACCCGGTGACCGATACCAAGGAAGGCGGCTACGGCGGCCCCAAGCGCTTCAACAACAAGCCCGAGCGCGCCCTGGCCTGCTCGGTGCCCGACCAGATGCCCGCGCGGATGCCCCCGACCCTCGTCTTCCACGGCACCGGCGATGCCACCGTGCCCTACGCCAATTCGGTCGCCTTCCGCGACAAACTGCTGGCCCATAAAAATAGCTGCAAACTGGTCAGTTTCGAGGGCTTGGGGCATTCCTATTACACGAGCAAGTTTGGGGAGGCGGGGAAGGTCGCCTATGAGAAAACGCTCGGCGACACCGCGAGCTTTTTGGCCAGCCTCGGCCTGATTGGGCGCCACGCCGCCGACGTAAAACCCGCCGCCCCTTCGGCCCCCTAAGCGTCCCGCCCCCCCGCCCGCGCTACCCACTGCCACGCCCGCACCAGCGCGGAGTTAACTATAGTTATAAATCAACAAAGTCCGCCGACACCAACCGCCCCCGTAAAGCACCTCATCGCCTAGTAGGCAGTAACATTTAAAGTGTCGGATGAAAACCGATTGTCTCGCGAAGTATTCGAAGGGAGCGAAGGAGCGTACCTGTGCAGCTTTGGTTTGGTGCTTCTTCCGGCTTCGCGCCCTTCGCGAGACAAACGGATCGATATCGGGGAGATGCCGTGCGGCTTCGGGTTTTAGTACGATTCAGGATCCGAAAACTTGAATGTTACTGCCTACTAGCCTTTTGGGTTTTTTCCGTATCAGCCCTCGGCCCAGGGCGGCAAGAGCTGCGGGGCGACTTGGATTTTCTCGCGGGGGGCTTTCGGGGACTCCAGCCGACGCAGCAGTTGCTGCACGGCCCGCCGACCGACGTAGTTGGCGTGAATATCAATCACCGCCGGTGCCGGGTGGAGCGCATCAAGGTAGGGGCGCTCGCCGTTGCAACTCACCACAAAGGCCTGCTCGTTGATACGGAGGCCTGCCCGCTGCAGTTCGCCATAAATCACCGGTGTCATGATGTCGGCCATCGAGAACACCCCAAGCGGCCGGTCGCTCTCCGCTAAGAGCGGGGCGAGGGCGGTGGCGATGGCAGGTCGGTTGACTTGGTGCATGCGCTCTCCGCCTTGGACGATCGCCGGATCGGCCACCGTGACGCAGGGAATGCCGGCCGCCTCAAACGTCTGAGCAAAGGCCAGCATGCGCTTGCGGAAGATCTCGCTGTCGCGTCCGATCGCCACGCCGCGTTTGCAGCCCTTGGATATCAGGTATTCGGCGGCCAGCACGCCTGCTCGCTCGGGGTCGGGCATGACCCGGTCGCAGGTCAGGCCTTCATGGCTGCCCATAAACGTGACCACGGGATAGTCGGCGATTTCCGCCGGCAAGGGGGTGTGACCGGTGTTGAGAATGAGAAAGCCGTCTGCCCCGCCGTCGTTGAGCAACTCCAGGAGTTGCTCGGGGGTTTCCGCACGTTCGGTGGTGTGTTGGAAGTCGAGGTCGCGCAGCGACTCTTCAATCCCGTGCAGGGCGTAGAAATAAACCGTCGCGTAGTTGGTGATCCACAGCAGGTCGTGCGGGCCATAAATCACGGTCTTGATCAGGCGGTGCTTGAGCCAGGGCTCCAAATTGCGCCGCACGCCCTTGCGTTTTTCCAGTGGGGCCGGTTCGTAACCCATTTCCTGGATAATGAGTTCAATCGCCTTTTTCTTTTCGGCGGTCACCAGGTGCGAGCCATTGACGACCCGTGACACCGTGCTCACTGCCACCCCGGCTCGGGCGGCAATATCGGCGAGCGTGATCGCCCGGTTAGGCGCTGAATCATTATTGGAAGGAGTGGACATTTCACGATTTGGGTCGTGGGTCGTGAAATTTGCAAGCAAGGAGTTGTATGAATTCAGCCAAGCAGCCGGAGGGGAGTGCCCACGAAAGACAGAAAAACGGCGGGATCGGAAGTCGCTCTACTCGCTACCCACTACTCGCTACTGTTTCGTGCCCACGAAACACGCGAAATAACACGAAAGGCGGAGGGGCGTTAGTTCACTCATGTCATTTCGACTTCAATGAAATACACGCCAACCGTGTTAACCGCTAATGAGCACTAATAGGTTCCTCGACGTTTCCGGTGGGTAAAAGAGCACCACCGAGGTCGTTTGCTGGTGCCTAATCGATCTCGGGCTCAAACCGTTAACCACTGATTCGCACTGATGGGCACTGATAAATCCGCAGCGTTGACGATCATTCATGTGTCGCGGAACCGTTTTGCGGTTGGAGTGGTTTGAGTTTTATCAGTGTCGATCCGTGTTCATCAGTGGTTAACCGGTTCGATGCCGCGGACAGTACTGGCCAAGCGGGGCTTATTTTTTGGCCGGTTTGGCGGCGCTTCCCGACTGGATGATCTCCTGGTATTTTTTGATGAACACGTCCAGGTCGGCGCTATCCTTTTCGCGCTCGGAGTGGAGGATTTTTCCATTGGGGGAGAATACGGTTATCGATGGCCAGCCCCCGGTCTCCTTGAAGTCCGCCGGAATTTTTGCCGCTTTTTTCAGGCGTGACATCTCTTCTCCTCGGTTGGCGTTCTTGTTGGTAAAGCAAGGGGCGTAATCGAGTTTGAATAAAACCAGTTCCTTATTAGCGAAGGCGGTGAACTCGGGCTTCGAGAAGACGCCTTTTTCCAGCTTGATGCAAAAATAGCAGGAATGGGAATTGGTCATGAGGCATAGCAGGGGGAGCTTTTTCTTTTTCGCTTCCTGCTGGGCTTTGACGTAATCGGTAAACCAGGGCGACGTTGCTGTCGGGCGACCGTCCTTCGCGGGGTCAGCTGCCCGCATCATCAGGGCTGAAGTCAAAAAGAGGCCCAGGAGGAGCGCGAAGTTGAGCTTAAGCGCGCGGTTAAGGAGTGGCTTTGCGGCAATGGGGGCGATGGGGTGCATGGAGTGGAATAAATGGCTGGGGGAATGCATTCAATCAGGGAGTGGCGTTGAGTCGTTGAAGTCAAGGGGCGCAGGTGTCCCGTGTGCAGCTTGCGATGAGCCCAGCTTGGCTGGTAGTATCAGTTTCTTTTAATGGTGTTTTTTGCTTCTCCGCACATGCTGTAGCGTGACGAGGCAGCAGCTGAATTCTTTAGTTTTTTTGGCGTATCTTATTTTAATAAAACAGTTTGTGTTGCTTTTTTGTGCTTAATCTTCATGTTTAAGGTGGATGTTGACGAAAAATTCGGGTGTGGGTGGGCTCGGTGAAGGGCCGTTTCGATTTCTGATGGGGTGTAAGTGATTGGCTTACTAGAATGAAAGAAGGTGGAAGAAGAAATGATTTGACGGTTTTAATCCTGCAATGCAATTAACGGGGAAAGCAGGGAACCGCCTGCAACTTCAGGATCACCGCACTCCACTTTTTTAACACCATGACGACCAGCACCCGCTCCACCCCCGCAACCCTGCGTTCCCGCCACGCCTCCGCCCGCCTCTTCACCGCCCTCGTCGCCGCCGGGCTGGCGTCGACGGTCGCACAGGCTCAAACAGCGATCACCTTAGCTTCCGGCCTTACCGGAAAATCGGGCGCGCCCACCACCAATGCGTCCACTTCGGGATTTACCAGCGGCTCGCAAGCCTCCGGTTCGACGACCGGCACCTTTTTGGACATCTCGCTGGCGGCCTCGAATTCCACTGGCGCAGCCCTCGGGGCCGGTAACTCCGGTGATACCCTGACGCTCGCCAATGGCTTTGTGGGAACTTCCAGTGACTTTAGTATCAATCAGCTGATCTTTACTAATACGGTGACCTCTGGCCTTACCGGTGCCGGCTACGCTAACACTACCACTCCCAGCAATCCCGCCAGCGTGAAGACGCTTACCTTGGGCTCGGGCGGTATGACCAATAGCTCCGCCACAAAAGCCGTAAATCTCGATACCACTCTCACCATTGACACGGGTAGCACCACGCAAACGTGGACTGCGGGCACTCAGTTACTCAGTGTCTATGGCAATGTCAAAGGCACGGGCACGATCAACATATCGGGGACCACTGTGACGCTTCGTAATCCCGGCACCTCTGACTTCAGCGGCACTTGGGTCGTCGGCGGTAGTAGTGCCATTCTAGCTACAAGGGGTAACGGCGCAGCATTGGGCACCGGTAAAGTTTTACTTCAAAACTCTGGTACTCTTGGCGTTAACCGTTTCGCAGGTAGTGGTAGCGCTACGGTTGCAAATAATATCGTCATCGGCTCGGGCGGAACAGGTGGAACTCTTCAGGTTGGTACCAACACGACCGCTACTTTTACGGGTTCGATTTCGAATGACACCGCGGCAGTGACGACCCCGATCTACATTCTTAAATTTACTGCCGCTGGCAACGGTACCACGATCGCCAACGTGAGCGGCGACCTTTCCGGTCATGTCGGCAACATGTTCTTGGGCGGCACGGTTAGCTCTGGGGGAGTTACCAGTGACGCAACTGGTTTCACCGCCAACTTCACCAGCACCAGCACTTTGTCGTTCTCCATCGGGGCTAACAAGCTTGTCGATACGATCGACACCACGACCAATGCGTTGATCCGTGCTGGGTCCACCGGCGTCAACGTCACGACCGTCGGATTTAATGGTAAATTCTCGATCGATTTGACCGGTGCAAATACCACAACTGGCAATAGCTGGAATTTGGTCGATGCGGTTAATTTGAACGAAAGCTACGGCTCTAATTTCAGCGTGTCGTCCACGGCATTGGAAGTCTTCACCAATAGCGGTGGGGTTTGGTCTCTTACTAAAGCCGGCAGCACCTGGAGCTATGATCAGAGCACCGGGGCTCTTTCGGTCGCCGCCTCCGCCGTCCCCGAGCCCGCCACCTACGCGGCGCTGGCCGGTCTCGGCATCTTGGGCTTCGCGGTCTATCGCCGCCGCAAACAGAGCTAAGAGCTAAGAGCTGGGAGCTGGGAGCTGAGAGCTAGGAGCTGGGAGCTGAGAGCTAGGAGCTGGGAGCTGGGAGCTGAGAGCTTAGAGCTAGAAGCTAGTAGCTCCAAGCTCCAAGCTCATCGCTCAAAACCATCTCAACGCCGCGTCTCTTTATACAGAGCGCGGCGTTTTTTTTGTGCCTACGAAACACACCAAATAACACGAAATAAAGGAAGGCAAGGAAGTCGGTCTACTCGCTACCCGCTACTCGCTATTCACTACTGTTTAATTAGCCGGTTAAAACGGGTCGCGGGAGCGGCATTCGCAAGCGAACGCCCTACACGGCAATCACTTTTTTTAAGGTTCAATGAATACCCTCAAATTTGTTTTCGCCGCTTGTCTGCTCGCGGTCACCAGTCTCCAGGCCAAACACGTCAGCGTGTTTTTTGTGGGTGGCCAGTCCAACGCCACCGCGACTTATAAAAATGCTATCGAATCTGCGCTGAACGCCAGCGGGCTCTACGAGTCGGTCCTCGTGGTCCACGCCACCCATCCCGGTAGCTCGTTGTCACAATGGATGACCAACACCTCCACCCACCTTTACGAGGATGATTTCTTTAATTCCACCGGCACCGGCCGCCTCCAGTCCGCGATCGCCGCTATTAGTCCGGCCGATACGTATCGTTTCGAGGGTCTTTTTTGGTTTCAGGGCGAGGCGGACCGCTACGATCCGGCCAACTGGGTGTCGCTCTTTAGGAACGCACCTAACTCCCTGGTGCAGCGGCTGCGGACGGATCTGGGTTCAGCCAATTGGAAGTATGTGGTGAGCCTGGTGGATAGTTATGGCACGGACCCTTTGGACGTCGCCCGCTATAATGATATTCGTGGTGCCATGCGCGCCCTGGTGGAGTCCGAGCCGACATGCGGACGGGCGGCCGATTCACGCGGCTACGAGCGCCGGGCGACGGACGGACTTCACCTTGTCGAGGCCGCCTATACTCAGTTTGGGGGCGATTCGGTGGGGATCTTTTTCGGCACGGTGTCCAAGCCGGTTGCGCCGTCGCTTCCGCAGATTTCGAACCTTCAGGCGACCCTCGTCTGGAGTCCGGTCACCACCGCCCGGGGTTACCGCGTCAAACGCGCCCCGCTTGCCGGCGGCCCCTATGTGCCGGTCGGCATCGTGCAAACCCCCGGCTTCATCGACGTCACCGCGCTTCCCGACGTGGCCAATTTTTATGTGGTAAGCGCTTTGAATGCGGCGGGCGAAGGTGCGGACTCGGCGGAAGGCAGCATCGTGCCGAGGGCCAACCTCGCGGCCAACCGGCCTGTTGCCAGTTCCAGCGGCGCGAGCTCCGCGAGTTTGGCGGTTGATGGTAATCGCACCACGTTGTGGCGTTCGGACGCCGCTGATCCGCAGTGGCTTGCGGTGGATTTGGGCGCGATTTGCCAGGTCGATACGGTCCGGCTCCACTGGGATGCGAGTTACGCCAAGTCCTACCAAATTCAGGTGTCCACCGACGGCCTCAATTGGGTTCCCCACGTTGCGATCAGCAGCGGTGCGGGCGGGAGCGAAATTCGCAGCTTTGCCGCCGCCTCGGCGCGCTATGTGCGGATCTTGGGCACGGAGCGGGGAACGGCGTTGGGTTATGCGCTGTTGGAGCTTGAAGTGTTCGGGGTTTTCCCGGCCGATTTTTCCGCCACGCCCACCGGTCTGAGCGCGGCGGTCGCCTCGGCCACGCAGATCAACCTGACCTGGGCAATCTCCGCCAATGCTGCGGCCTACCACCTGAGGCGGGCAAGCACCCGCGGAGGCCCTTATACACTCGTCGCGAGCACGGTGGGGACTGCTTATAACGACACCCAGCTCACGCCGCGCACCCCGTATTATTATGTTATAAGCGCATCCAACGGCTCGGGCGAGAGCGTGGAGAGTGCCGAGGTCACCGCCACCACCCAATCGGTGGAGGCGAATGCCGGCCAGACCACGGGAAGCAGCCTCGACCTCGGGCTGGCGAGCACCTGGGCGAACGGCCTGCCGCCCCTCGGTGGGGATTTTGCGGATTTCCGGCACGCGGGGCTCTACACGGCGGTCACCGGAACCACGCTGAACTGGCTGGGCATCAAGTTTAACGTGGCCGGAGTGGAGTTAAAACCCGTCGCGGGAAGCGTGGTGACGATTAATCTCGGCACCGGCGGCATTAACGGGAGTTCAACGCGCTTGGGCAACCCCGACGACACCCTGTTCATCAATGTCGGGTCCACCGCCCAAATCTGGAACGCCACGCAGGGCAACATTGGGGCGCGGATCATCGGCACGAGCAACGCGGTCATCAATCTCGATGGACCGGGCACCTACTGGTTTAGAGGCAACAACTCCGGCTTTCTGGGGACCTGGAATCTCAACGCCGCGGGTGGAGTGTTTAACGCGGGCCACGCGAACGGCCTGGGCGGCATCGGGTCGCGGTTGACGCTGTTTGGCGGCACCACGCTTCGCGTCACGACCACCCAAAACTCCCAGGTGCCGCTCACGCTGGCTGGGACCACCGCGACCCTTCAGCAGTCGGCCGGGATCGTTTTTACGCTCAGTGGTTCGGTGGCGGGGGGAACGCTCGCCGCGCCGAACACGCTCACCCTGCTCGGAGACAAGGGCGCCGCCAACACGCTCAACCTCAACGGCGATCTCTCCGGCCATATTGGCGCACTCGTGCTCAGCCGCAGCAATACCACCGCGCCCTACACGGTGAATTTCAGCAACGCCGGAACCCTTGGCTTTACACTGGGGGCAAATCGGGTGGTCGACGGCGCGGACACCACGTCGCTGTGCAATGTCCGCGCCGGGACCGGCATGGGTGTGACCCAGGTAAATTTTAACGGCACCTTCACCGTTGAGCGTAGCGGTGCAGCCGTCGCCCACGGCAACAGCTGGAGGCTCGTCGATACCAGCCAGCTTGTTGTCACGTATGGTGCGACGTTTAATGTGGCCGGTTTTGGCAAAAACAGTCCCGGGGTGTGGACCCGGATTGAAGGTAATAACACGTGGATTTATACTGAGTCCACCGGAGTGCTTTCGGTGAGCGTTAAAACGCCGTTGCAAGTCTGGGCCGCCTCCAAAGGTCTCACTGCCGGGGTAAATGACGGCCCGACCGCCAACCCGGATGGCGATACGTACAACAACGAGGGGGAATTCGCTTTTGACGGAAATCCCCTCAGTGCAGCCGAGCCGAATAAAATCGTCGGCAAGGTGGGGGTGGTGGCTGGCGAGTCGGTTTTTACCCTGACGATCCCGGTGCGCGACGGGGCGAGTTTTGGGGGGACGACAGAACGGGTCTCCGCGCGGATTGACGGGCTGGTTTACCACGTTTGCGGCAGCACGGATCTCGTGAGCTGGAATCTGGTGGTCACGGAGCTTACTGGTGCCGATGTGGTTGCGATCCAAGCGGGACTGCCCGCGCTCACGGCGGGCTGGAGCTACCGGACGTTTCGCGCCCCGGGGACGACGGCGACCCACCCCCGGACCTTCCTGCGTAGCGTGGTGGAGCTCTATTGATATTCTTTCGCGTTCTAGCGTAACGCTTCCTGCGTTTGGGCCCACGAAACACTCGAAATAACACGAAAACGGGGTGTCGGAACTCAGGCGGACGGAGTTTTTTAATCACTAATGGGCACTCATTGCCACTAATACGGAAGACGGAGCGTAGCGGCAAAAAACAGGTTAGCCACTAATGCCCTTATGGTCACTGATAGCGGAGCGCCTTAATCCGGTGGGCCACAAAAAGCACGAGAGGCCTCAAAAATATCACCCAAATCAACGGGTTTTTTAGCCGAGAGGGGAATCCGAAGTTTCGCGAAGTGGGTTTTCATGGAAATGGATGCTTAACTTGCTTTAAGATAGTTGGTTAATTATGTTTTTGGTCTCGTTTTTGGGTCTTTTGGCCGTCGTAGTGAAATTTAGGGAATAGTTGCGGCGTGAAATAGGAAAAGTGTAGGCCTTAACCAAGCTAAGTAAGTTCTAGGATTAATTAAATGGCTGTATGGCAATAATTAGTAAACTACTAGGTGATTGAAAGAAGGTATTTGTTGACACTTACTTTCAGTGGTAGAAAACTGTTTTGGTTCCAGTCGTGCTCTCTTTTCCGCAACCTAAAGATTAGACCCCCAATCCCAAATGACTA
>CAMBUJ010000022.1 GCA_945871005.1 Opitutus sp. GAS368
TGATCGATCTCGGTTTGATGCTGGCGATCGCGGTGGCCTTGCTGCCCCTGTGTAAGTCTGAGGGCAAAATCTGTCGGCTCGAGGGTGCGGGGTTGCTGGTGGTTTATATCGGCTACACCTGGTGGTTGATCGCGCAAAACGCGACCTGACGCCGGCCGACAAGTAGAGCAGACCCCCCGTCTGCTCAGGGGGTGAGGCGCAGCGTTTTGCGCAGCTTGGCCGGGGACGCGCCGAAGCGGCGGCGAAACGCCCGCGAGAAATACAGCGCGTCGTCGTACCCGCAGGCATCGGCGATTTGGCTGATCGTCGGCCGCGGGTCGGCCAGCAGGCGTTTGGCTGTTTCGAGCCGCCGGGTTTCGATGTAACCGAAGGGCGTCTGCCCCAGCACCTGGAGGAACAGCCGGTGAAAATAGTTCGGCGCCAGATTGGCCCGGGATGCCATTTCGGCCAGGGTGGGGTTGTCCCGATAATGATTGTCCATGAAGGCGATGGCCGGGCGCAGTCGCTCCATGCGCGGGTCTTCGACCGGATCCGCCCCGCCTCCCACCGCTTCCAGTTGCATGGAGAGTAGGTACAAAATCATCGCCTCGACCCGGCATGCGAGCATCAGCGGGGCGGCATCGGAAAGCCGGCTTTCATGCACGCTGGCGGGGTTATCAAAGAGCGTCTCCGCTTGTTCGAAAACCTCGCGGATCCAGCGGTGATCGTTGGCGGCCCACTGCGTGATCAGGGGGACCCGGTCGAGACGGCGCCGCAGGTGGTGGGAGGTCGGTTGGAAGTGCATCCAGCGCAGCTCCATCTGGACTGGACAGCGCTGCGAGCGGATGGCGTGCCCGTTGATCAGATACAGGTTTCCCGGTGTCAGCGCGTGTTCGCCGTGGTCGTCCGACAGGAAGGCCGCCCCCGATACCGGCAGGTAGATCTTGTGGCACCGGTCGAGGTCGTCGTGCGGTTTATTCCAGGCCGGCGTGCAGGGATGGCGCCCACCCGCCAAAATTTTTATCGAGAAATCGTGAATCATTCCTTTGCGCCCAGGTTAAGATAATCCATGTCGATGTGAAGTCTGTGTATTCCCCAGAATATAGAATTTCGGTAATCTGAACGGGTTCTTTTCATCGTTGTTTTAAATCGATCGACCCACCGATGAACGGAGTGGCGGTTTTTATCGCTGGCCGTATTCGTGAGTCGCCCTCGGCCCGCCTCCCGCTTGAGCTGGGGTGCCTCATCCCGTCTTCGGTAGCGCTGATTCGTCCCTTTCCCTGCTCTTTCCCTTCAACCCAACGCAATCATGTCATCCCCCCTCCCCACCATCGGCATTCGCCCCACTATCGACGGTCGTCGCCAAGGCGTCCGCGAGTCGCTCGACGCGCAGACCATGAAGATGGCCCAAAACGCGGCCAAGCTCATCGAGTCCTCGCTGCGTCACGCATCCGGTGAACCGGTCAAGTGCGTCATCGCCGACACCTGCATCGGCGGCGCCGCCGAGGCCGCCCGTTGCGACGACAAGTTCAAGTTGGCCAATGTCGGCCTCACCCTGACCGTCACCCCCTGCTGGTGCTACGGCAGCGAGACGATCGACATGGATCCGACCCGCCCGAAGGCGATCTGGGGCTTTAACGGCACCGAGCGTCCCGGCGCCGTGTACCTCGCCGCCGCCCTCGCCGGCCACACCCAGAAGGGCATTCCCGCTTTCTCCATCTACGGCCGCGAGGTTCAGGATGGTGGCGACGAAAAAATCCCCGCTGACGTCACGGAAAAGATTCTGCGCTTCGCCCGCGCCGGCCTGGTGGTAGCCACCATCAAGGGCAAGGGTTACCTCTCGCTGGGCGGTTGCTCCATGGGCATCGCCGGTTCCATCGTCGACCAGCCCTTCCTCGAAAACTACCTCGGTCTGCGCGTGCAAGCCGTGGACATGACCGAGCTGCGCCGCCGCATGGACCGTGGCATCTTCGACCCGAAGGAACTCGCCCTCGCTATGAAGTGGGTGGACGCCAACTTCAAGATGGGCCCTGACCTCAACCCCAAGGAGCGCCGCCGCGACAAGGCCGGCTACGCCCAGGTGCTGCGCGACAGCATCCTCATGACCATCATCATGCGTGACATGATGCAGGGCAACGCGCGCCTGGCCGAACTCGGTTTCGGCGAAGAGGCCCTCGGTTACAACGCCATCACCGGCGGCTTCCAGGGCCAGCGCCACTGGACCGACCACTATCCCAACGGCGACACCGCCGAGGCCATCCTCAACAGCTCCTTCGACTGGAACGGCATCCGTCCCTCCATCCCGTTTGCCACCGAGAATGACTCGCTCAACGCGATCAACCAGCTGCTCGGCTTCGGTCTGACCGGTGCCGCCCAGATTTTTGCCGACGTGCGCACCTTCTGGTCCGCTGACGCCGTCAAGCGCGTCACCGGCCACAAGCTCACCGGCGCAGCCAAGGACGGCATCATTCACATGATCAACTCCGGCCCGGCTGCCCTCGACGGCACTGGCGAAATGAAGGACGCCAAGGGCAAGCCAGTGATGAAACCGCACTGGGAAATCACCAAGGCCGAGGCCAAGAAGTGTGTCGACGCCACCGAGTGGTGCCCGGCCATCGACGAGTATTTCCGCGGCGGTGGTTTTTCCACCCGCTGGAACACCAAGGGCGGCATGCCCTTCACCACGCATCGCATCAACATCGTCAAGGGTGTCGGTCCGGTCTTGCAGATCGCCGAAGGCTGGTCGGTTGAGTTGCCCGGCAAGGTCCACGACGCGCTGGATAACCGCACCAACAGCACCTGGCCGACCACCTGGTTCGCCCCGCGCCTCACCGGCAAGGGGCCGTTCACCGACGTCTACTCGGTGATGGCTAACTGGGGTGCCAACCACGGCGTGCTCACCTTCGGTCACGTCGGTGCCGACCTGATCACGCTCGCCTCGATGCTCCGCATTCCGGTGTGCATGCACAACGTCGAGGAGTCCGACGTATTCCGGCCCTCCGCCTGGGCTGGCCACGGCATGGACAAGGAAGGCTCGGACTACCGCGCCTGCGCCAACTACGGCCCGCTGTACGGCAAGTACTAAGTCGGTAAACGGTGCGGGGTGCGCGGCGGGTTTCCCGTCGGCTGCACCCCGCACTTTTCGTTTCTACGCTCCGCGCTTTCTGTGGCGACTCGAGCAGTTGAAATTAAGCGGTAGCCTCCTGCTGTAGCGCAGACTTCCTGTCTGCGCATAAAGACAGAAGGCTGGAAACCTGCGCTACGTCAGAGCGCTGGGGCTTAGCCTGCCCGTTACCGCGCCTGGGCCGGGTAGCGGCGCAGGTCGAGGGTGTGGCGCCCCTCCGGAGGGAAATCGACCCGGACAATCATCCGCGGTTGTCCCACGGTGTGCGGCCAGTTTTCCCAGCGCTCGGAGAAACGGCGGGTCGCGAGGGCTGGGGTCATCGGGCGATCCGTGTAGGATTCGCTTTGCGGGTTCCATACGTGCCAGCGGGCGGCGGCGAGGACGGCAAAGGTGGTCTTGTCCACCCATTCGATGAGCAGCGGGGCGTGCACCGGGATGTGCGGGTGCAGCGCAGGATTGAGGAAAAAGGCCCGATAACGCACACCGGCGGCCGCCGCCGGAGCGAGCGGAGAGCTAGGAGCTAGGAGAGGTGAGCTAGGAGCTAGGAGAGGTGAGCTTGGAGCTGGGAGCTTGGAGCTTGGAGCTGGGAGCTTGGAGCTTGGAGCTTGGAGCTTTGAGCTGGGAGCTAGGAGTTGGGAGGTTTCGAGTGGGCGGAACTCGCAGGGCAGGCCGTTAACCAGTAGCAGGCCGGTTTCGAGCAGGGAGGGGTCGCTCACCGCGACTTCGATGCGGTCCATGCTGGCATCGACGCACCGCGAGGTGCCACCGCCGCCGTTGGGCTGTTCGCCGAGTAACGGCCAGGCTTCCAGCGCCTGGCGAAAGCTCACCGTGTGGGTGATGGGCTTGGTTTTTCCGGATGCTTTGGTTTTGGCGACGGCGGAGGCGGGCGGAGTGGACGTGAAGACGAATTCGCCGAGTTGTGGGAAGCGGAACTCCCAGAGCGGTCGCAGCCACTCGGTTTCAAACGGAATACCGTGGGCGCGCAGGTCGGCGCAAATCGCGGAAAGATCCTGCCAGACGAAGGCGGGAAGGAAGAACTTGTCGTGGAGTTCGCCGCCCCAGCGAATGAACGCGGGCTTGAAGGGATCGGCGGCGAGGCGGGCGAAAATCGCGCGGATAAACAGCGCCACCACCGACATGGCTGGGCGGTCGGGGTGGGTCTCGAAGGCGCGCAACTCGACCAGCCCGGCGCGACCGTTGCCGGCGAACGGATTCCAGAGTTTATCGACGCTGATTTCGGCGCGGTGGGTGTTGCCCGAGCGGTCCATCAGCAGGTCACGGAAGAGCAGGTCAAAGAGCGCGAAGTTCTGCGGGCTGCCGAAGTTCTCGGCGCCCTGGCAGGCGATTTCGAGTTCGTAGAGCGCCTCGAAGGTGGACTCGTCGATGCGCGGGGCCTGCGAGCTGGGGCCCATATACTGGCCGGAAAACGCGTAGCTGAGCGCCGGGTGATGTTGGAAATAGCGGATCGCCGAGGGTAGCAGCGCGGGGAAGGCGAAAAAGGGCGACACCATCCCTAGCGGACCACCGAACACGAGATGGGCCCCGCCGCCGGTGCCGGTGGCGCGGCCGTTGAGCTGGAGCTTGCGCGCGGTCAGGCCGATGGCGTCGGCGGCGGCGTAAAGATGGGTGAGCTGGCGGTCGTAAGCGGCCCAGTCGTCGCAGATCGCGAGGTTTACCTCGATGACGCCAGGATCGGAGGCGAAGCCGATGGTCGGCAGCGCGGGATCGAGCGGCGGGGCGTAGCCGGCAAGGATGGCATCGCTGAGTTTGAGGGCGGTGAAGGCGCTTTCAATCGCGGCAATCAGCTCGAGGTAGGGCGCGAGCAGGAGTGGCGGGATAAAAATCGTGACGGCGCCGTCTTTGACTTCGACGGTGAGGGCGCGGCGCAAGTTGTCCTCGCCGAGTTTTTCCAAGGGCAGGCGCAGGCCGATCAGGCTGTCGCCGGGGAAAAGTACGGCGGAGTCGGCGCCAAATGCGGGGGCCCAGCGGTCGCTCACCCAGGAGCCGTCGGTGTGGTCGAGCGGGAGGACGTAACCGGTGTTTTTGTCGGGTGTGGCGATGTCGTGCGTTGGCAGGATGCCGGTGGAGGGGACAGCGAGTTTTTTTGCGATCGCGGTGAGGACGGCGAGGGCGTGTTTGAGCGTGTGGCGGCCGGGTTCGGTGTTGGCCCGCAGGCGGGTGATGTCATTCCAGAGCGGTTTGCCGTCGGCGCGCCACTGAACCAGCAAGGCCCAGCGCGGGAGCGGTTCGCCGGGGTAGTGTTTGCCGGCGGTTTCCAAGACGACCGAGCCCGGGTAGGCGGACTGGATGAGTTGGCGGGCGAAACGGCGCGCGTAACCGAGTTTGGTCGGGCCGAGGGCAGCGGTGTTCCACTCCGGACCCTGGGGATCGTGGGGAATAAAGGTGGGCTCGCCGCCCATGGTGAAGAGCATCCCGCTCTGGGCGAAGGAGGTTTCGACGGAGTCAGCGCAGGCGCGGATGGCAGACCAGGCTGTGGTGGAGTAGGGGGCGGGCGCGCTCATGAGATTTGTTCAACAAGGATGCTGTGGCTGAGTTCAGAATGGACGGCGTCGGGCGAGTAATAGGAGCCTTGGATGGGGTTAACGCTTTCGGCGACGGCCGCGTGGGCAACGGGAATAAACGAGGCATCGCAGAAAATGCCGTGGGTGGGATCAAGTCCTTTCCATCCCGCGCCAGGGAGGTAAACCTCGGCCCAAGCGTGCATGGCCCCGTAGGCGGGAGCGTCGGGGGCGGGGTCGAATTGGTAGCCGCTCACGAAACGGGCAGCCAAGCCGAGGGTGCGGCAAAGCTCCACAAACAGCACGGCGTAGTCGCGGCAGGAGCCGGTGCCGAGTTTGAGGGTGGTGGTCGAGGGTTGGATACCGCGTTCGTAGCGCCGGGTGTAAGAGAGGGAGGAGTGAACCAGGTTGTTGAGCGCCACTAGGTAGGGGACGGTCTCCTTGGGCCGGTCGACGAAGTGAACGTCGAGCCAGTTGCGCAAAATTGATTGGGTTTCCCCAAAAGGCGGGGCGAGGTAGGGGGCGAGGGTGAAGCGGTGGAGCTCTTCGTATTCGAACGGCGCGGTGAACGCGTAGGGCTTGAGAATGAAGTCGAACGGGTTGGTTTCGAGGGTTTCGACCTCGAACTCGGAGCGGATGCTCAGGATGGGCGAGCGTTCCCAAAAATGGGCCCAGGCGAGGACGTTGTCTGAGCAGTCGCGGGTCCAGATGATCTTGGCCTCGGGGGAGATGTTGAACTTGAAGTTGTTGACCCGCAGCAGGGCGCTGTCGCAGGGGCGCATATAAAGCAGGTGCGGGGAATAGGAGACCTCACGGACATACTCGTAGCGGGTGAGGTGGGAGACTTTGAACTTCATGCGAAAAGGAATGAGCGGCAGATCGAGGAGACTTAAGCAGATAGCGGGCCGAAGTGGGGATTTTCGGCGAGCTTGGAGCCGGCAGGCGGCAAAGCGAGGGGAGTTCATGGCCCGCAGGCGGGTTTTTTCGGGAGGAACGGGCGAGGAAACTCGGGGGCCGGAGGCGATTGGCGCACCGGGCAAAGCGCGTCGGGGTGAGCGGCAGCGCCGCCGAGCCGGTGAGGATAAACTTTTCGAGTTTGGCAAAGGGGCGCGGGGCGGGTTGGGTGGTGGGCGAGTAATGTTACCCAGCGAAGTTAATCTCTATTTGGTCGGGTTTATGGGAACCGGCAAGACGACCATCGGGCGGATCGTTTCGCATCGGCTTGGCTTTGCGTTGTTGGACAGCGACCACGAAATCGAGCGCCTCCAGCGCCGGTCCATCCCGCAGATCTTCGAGGAAGACGGGGAGCCGGCGTTTCGGCAGATGGAACATGAATTTGTTTTCGGCGGGCACGCGGCCACCAGGACGGTGGTGGCCTGCGGGGGCGGGTTAGTCGTGCAACCAGGGATGGCGGAGGCGCTGCGGGAACGCGGAGTGGTGGTGTGCCTGCACGCTTCTATGGAGACGGTCATGCGGCGCACGCAGGGCAATCGCAACCGGCCGCTGCTCGATGTGGCTGATCCGATGGAGCGAATCCGCACACTTTATGCGGCGCGCGAACCTATTTACAGCAAGGCGGGCACAGTGATTTTGACCGATGGGCGGCCGATGCTCGACATCATGCAGCACGTGTTGCGCGCCTACCGCCGTGAGGCCGTGGAGTTTGCGCGGGCGGCCAACCGGAAACGCGGTCATGGCGGTTGAGCGCGAGGCGGTGCGGGCGCGGTTGCACGCGCTGGGCTTTGACGAGGTGCGTTTTGCCCGGGTGGAGCCCGGGTTTGGGCCCCGGTTGAGCGAGTGGATCGAGGCGGGTTACCATGCCGACATGAGTTGGATGGAGCGAAGCGTGCCCAAACGGAGCGACCCGACCCTGGTGCAGCCGGGTGCGCGCACGGTGATCATGCTGGGAGTAAACTATCTGCCCCCGGCAGGGGTTCCAGCGGTCGGTGCGGTTACGGCGGGCGCGAGCGAGCGGCCTCGATGGGCGCGCTACGCGCTATATGACGACTACCATGACACGATCAAAGAGGCGCTGGTCAAAGCGGGGAGGGTGCTGGAGGAACTGGGCGCGGTGACGGCGGCTGATTATCGTTATTATGTGGATACGGGCCCGGTTATCGAACGAGGGTGGGCGGCCAAGTCGGGACTGGGGTTTATTGGCAAGAACGGCATGTTGATCTCGCGCCAGCACGGCAACTGGCTGTTTCTGGCCGCGTTGTTAACCACGCTGGACTTTGAGCCCGATGAACCCGTACGCAAAGAGGCGGTGGGAAGGGAGACCCAGCCCGGATTGCTGTGTGGCAAATGCACGCGCTGCCAGGATGCCTGTCCGACGCAGGCGTTGCCCCAGCCGGGGGTGGTGGATGCGCGGCGGTGCGTCTCCTATCAGACGATTGAAAACAAGGGGATTATCCCTCGGGAATTGCGAGTGGGGATAGGTGACCGTATTTATGGTTGTGATACGTGCTTGGAGGTGTGTCCGTGGAACCGGTTTGCCCGGCAAGGCAGGCAAGTTTTACTGGCGGCCCGATATGGGTTGGCGGATCTGCCTTTGCGCGAGGTGTTGGAGCTGACCCCGGAGCGTTTCGCGGCGGTTTTTAAGGGCACGGCAATTAAGCGGGTTAAGTTGGCGGGGTTGTTGCGCAACGCCTGCATCGTGGCGGCAAACACCGGGGCGCACGACTGCGTGGAGGTGCTCGTGGGACTGGCGGGCCACGCATCGCCTGTGGTGCGAGGCCACGCCGTGTGGGCGGTGCGGCGGTTAGGATCGCAGGCCCTGTTAGCGAAGCAGCAGGCGGCCGAGTCCGATGTGGCGGTTTTAGCTGAATATGCCGGGGCGGTTTAGCTAAAGAGGGGTGTGGGGGGCGGGCGATGAACGGCCGGTTGTTGGTAGCAGAAGCGGCCCAGGTAGGCTGTTAACCGAATGGGATTCAGGTGGTGGTTCGGCTGGGTGCAGGGAGTGCCGGGCGAGCAGGTTATGGAAGAAGCGAGGAAGGGGGAGCAGGGTGACTTTAGGGTGCGTCAATAAGTTTCCCAAAAATCTTCTTGCCGGCAACGGGGGGGGTGGTAGCTTCCGCCTCTTTTCTCATTTCATAGCCATACTTCGATATGCCCACCATCAACCAACTCGTACGCAAGGGACGTCGCCAAATTCGTGCGAAGTCAAAGTCCCCCGCGCTCTCAGGCAACCCCTTCCGTCGCGGCGTGTGCGTGCAGGTCATGACCCGCACCCCCAAGAAGCCGAACTCCGCTATCCGTAAAGTCGCCAAGGTTCGCCTGACGAATGGTAGCGAGGTCATCTCCTACATCCCCGACGAGGGCCATAACCTCCAGGAGCACTCCATCGTGCTCGTGCGCGGTGGCCGCGTGAAGGACTTGCCCGGCGTTCGTTACCACATCGTCCGTGGTACCCTCGACGCCACCGGTGTTGAAAAACGTCGTCGCAGCCGCTCGAAGTACGGCGTCAAGCGCCCGAAGGCCGCCAAGGCCGCTCCCAAAAAGTAATTTAACCGAGAACCCTATCCATGTCACGCCGTCACAAAGCCGATAAGCGCCAAGCCGCTCCGGACATCCGTTATAACAGCACGCTGGTCGCCCATCTCGTCAATGTCGTCATGGAAGACGGCAAGAAGAACACCGCCGAGCGCATCGTTTACGGTGCCTTCGAGAAGGTTTCCGAGAAGCTCGAAAAGGGTGATCCCGTCGATCTGATGATCGGTGCGTTGGAAAACGCCCGTCCCCGCCTTGAGGTGAAGAGCCGCCGCGTCGGTGGCGCCACCTACCAGGTTCCCGTGGAAATCTCCTACGAGCGCCAAGAGAGCCTCGCACTCCGCTGGATCGTCAGCGCCGCGACCGGCCGCAAGGGAGTTCCGATGAAGGACGCCCTCGCTTCCGAGATTGTCGATGCTTACAACAACACCGGTTCGGTTGTTAAGAAGAAGGAAGACACCCACAAGATGGCGCAGGCCAATCGCGCCTTCGCTCACCTCCGTTGGTAAGCCGCTAGATCCTCGCCACCATGTCTGAAGCTCCTGTCATTTCAATCGTCACCGACAAGTCGAAGGTTTCTGCGGTTAATTCCAAGAACCGTCCCTTCCCCCTCGAGTGGACCCGCAACATCGGTATCGTCGCGCACATCGATGCCGGCAAGACCACCACCAGCGAACGCATTCTGTTCTACTCGGGCAGCGTGCACAAGATGGGCGAGGTGCACGAAGGCACCGCGGTGACCGATTGGATGGAGCAGGAGCGTGAGCGTGGTATCACGATCACCGCAGCTGCCATTTCCTGCGCCTGGAACGCTTCCTGCGGTCCGTGGAAGGGAATCAAGCAGCGCGTGAACATCATCGACACCCCCGGCCACGTGGACTTCACGGCTGAGGTGGAGCGTTCGATGCGCGTGCTCGACGGTGCGGTCTCGGTGTTTTGCGCCGTCGCCGGCGTCCAGCCCCAGTCCGAGACGGTTTGGCGTCAGGCCAACAAATACGGCGTTCCTCGCGTAGCTTTCATCAACAAGATGGACCGCGTCGGTGCCGACTTCTTCCGCGCCATTTCCGAAATGCGTGAGAAGCTGGGTGCAAACGCGCATGCTCTCTTCCTTCCGATCGGCAAGGAAGAGAACTTCACGGGTCTCATCGACCTCGTGCAGAACATCGCTTACTACTTCGAAGATCCGTTGAACATGGATCTGGATCCGAAGATCCATCCGATTCCCGCTGAGTACGCCGCTCAGGCCAAGGAATACCGCGAGAAGCTCATCGAAGCCGCTTCAGATTTCGATGACGTCTTAGCTGACAACTATTTGAACGGTGTTGAGATCACCTCCGACGCTTTGTTGCTCGCGGTCCGTAAGGCCACCGTGTCGATGAAGTTCACCGGAGTGATCCCCGGTTCTGCCTTTAAGAAAAAGGGCGTGCAGCGTCTGCTGGACTGCGTGGTTAACTTCCTGCCGTGCCCGCTCGACGTTCCCCCGATGAAGGGTCAGAACCTCGATGGCGAAGAGGTTTCGGTTACCGTTAACGACAGTTCTTTGCTGGCCGGTCTCGCGTTCAAGCTCTGGACCGACCCGTTCGTCGGCAAATTGGTGTTCTACCGCGTTTACACCGGCACCCTCCAGAAGGGCACTTCCCTCTACAACCCCCGCACCCGTCGTTCGGAGCGCGTTTCCCGTCTCGTGCTCATGCGCGCCATGGATCGCGAAGAAATCGACACCGCTTACTCGGGCGACATCTGCGCGCTGGTCGGCGTCAAGGAAGTCATCACCGGTGACACCCTGTGCAACGAAGACTACGACGTGCGCCTCGAGCCGCCGTCCTTCCCTGAGCCTGTGATCGCGATGTCCATCGAGCCAAACTCGAAGGCTGACCAGGAGAAACTCGGCACCGCGCTCCAACGCCTGGTGGCCGAAGACCCGACTCTCCGCGTGAAGACGGACGTCGACACGGGTCAGACGATTCTGGCCGGCATGGGTGAGCTCCACCTGGAAATCATCCTCGATCGTATGAAGCGCGAGTTCAAGGTCGAGGCGACCTCGGGCAAGCCGCAGATCGCTTACCGCGAGACGATCACGACCAACGCTGACGGCGAAGGTAAGTTCATCCGTCAGTCCGGCGGTAAGGGCCAATACGGCCATGTCGTCGTCAAGATGGAGCCCAATGAAAAGGGCAAGGGCGTCGAAGTTCTCAACGAAACCGTTGGCGGTTCGATACCCAAGGAGTTCATCAAGCCTTCGACCGAAGGTATCATCGAGGCCGCCAACAATGGCGTCGTCGCGGGTTACCCGGTGGTCGATGTCATTATCCGCATTGTTGACGGCTCATTCCATGACGTCGACTCCTCGGAAATGGCGTTCAAGATGGCTGGTATCTTCGCGTTCAAGGATGCGATGAAGGCCGCTAAGCCCATCTTGTTGGAGCCGATTATGGGCGTCGAAGTGACGACCCCTGAGGAGTACCAAGGCGACTTGATCGGCGACATCAATCGTCGTCGTGGTCGTATCAACGGCATGGAGTCGAAGAACGCCGCTTGCATCATCAACTCGAACGTTCCGCTCGAGATGCTGTTCGGCTACGTCACCGACATCCGTTCGCTTTCCAAGGGCCGCGCCAGCGCCTCCATCACTCCCTCCCATTTCGAGCAGGTTCCGAACTCGCTCCTCACCAAGATCGTCGAGTCTTCCACCAAGGCTCCCGCTCGCACCTAACCCTTCGTTCTTTTTATCGCCATGAAAGGCCAACGCATTCGCATCAAACTTCGGGGCTATGACTATCGCGTAATCGATCAGTCGGCTTCGGAAATCGTAGAAACCGCCAAGCGCTCCGGCGCTCGTGTCTCCGGGCCGATCCCGATGCCCACGCGCATCGAGAAGCTCACGGTCAATCGTTCCCCGCACGTCGACAAAAAGTCGATGGAGCAGTTCGAGACCCGCACCCACAAGCGTCTCATCGACATCATTGAGCCGACCGCCCAGACGGTGGACGAGCTCAAGAAATTAAATCTTCCTTCCGGCGTTGACATCACCATCACGGTGTGAGTTATCGACCGACCCAGAACACGTAATTTACATTTTAGCAGCGTCCCATGTGCACCCCGTGCACCGCTGGGCTTCTCTAATGTAGGCCGTTAAACGGAAAACTTTCCACCTACCACTTAGCCATGTCAATCAGCACCCTACTCGGTAAAAAAATCGGGATGACGCAGGTCTATGACGCACAAAACGTCCTAGTCCCCGTCACCGTGGTCGAAGCCGGCCCATGCCCGGTCGTCCAAATCAAGACGATTCAGGTCGACGGTTACAACGCCGTCCAGATCGGTTTCTCCAAGCAGAAATCCAAGAACGCCTCCAAGGCCGAAAAGAACCACGCCGCCAAGGCTGGTCTTGAAGACGCCCCGCGCGTTCTTAGCGAAGTTCGCCTCACCGCGCCTTCGACCAACAAAGTCGGTGATGTGATCACCGTCTCCGCCTTCACGGAAGGCCAGCTCGTTGACGTCACTGGCGTCACCAAGGGCAAAGGCTTCCAAGGCGTCGTTAAGCGTTTTCGTGTCGGCGGCGGTCCTGCCACCCACGGTTCCATGTTCCACCGCCGCATCGGTTCGATCGGTATGCGCCAGACCCCTGGCCGCGTGTGGAAAAATCAGGCGATGCCTGGCCACATGGGCCAGCTGCAGCGCACCCTGCAAAACCTGTTGATCGTGAAGGTTCTTCCCGAGAAGAACCTGATCTTGGTCAAGGGTGCCATCCCTGGCGCCAATGGTGACGACGTCATCGTTCGCACCGCCATCAAGGGTCAGCCCAAGAAAGCCTAACCCTTAAGGAGAACAACTGCACATGAAACTCAAAGTTTTCAGCTCTGACGGTAAGACCTCCCGCGAACAAGATTTCGCTGGTATCCCCGTATTCGAAGGCGACAAAGGCCTCCAGGCCGTCAAGGAAGTGATCGTCGCGATCAATGCCAACAACCGTCTCGGTACTCACTCCACGAAAACCCGTGGCGAAGTGTCCGGCGGCGGCAAAAAGCCCTGGCGCCAAAAGGGCACCGGTCGTGCCCGCGCCGGTTCCACTCGCTCCCCGATCTGGGTTGGCGGTGGCGTCGTGTTCGGCCCCAAGCCCCGCGACTACTCCAAGAAGATCAACTCCAAGGTCAAGGCCCTCGCTTTCAGCCGCGCGCTGTTCGACCGCCTGTCCGCCGGTGAAGTTGACGTGATCGAGCGCTGGGAAGTTGCCCCCGTTAAGACCCAGGTCTTGGACGCGGTCATCGCCCGCATCGCTCCCGTTGGCAAGATCCTCATCGTGGACTCCGAGTTCACCGCCGACACCGCTCGCGCCGCTTGCAACCTTCAGCGCATTTCGCTCCAGGAAGCCTGCACGCTCAACACGCTCGATCTCGCGCAATACAAGAAGATCATCGTCAGCACCACCGCATTGGAGGCGATCATCGCCCGCGTCAACGGAGGTAAGAACTAATGATCCCCAACGTCCTTAAACTCGTCCGTCTCACCGAGAAGTCCAACAAGCTCTCTTCCGAGCTTGGCCAGTACACCTTCGAGGTAGCGATCACCAGCAACAAGCATCAGATCGCTGAAGCCGTTGAAAAGGCATTCAAGGTCACGGTTACCCGCGTTAACACCGCGGTTATCCGCGGCAAAAACAAAAAGAGCCGTCAGGGCCGTCCGAGCATGACTTCCAACTACAAGAAGGCAGTCGTTACGCTCAAGACCGGCGACAAGATTGAGCTCGTCTAATCTGGAGAACACATACCATGCCTCTCACTCCCGTCCGTCGTCCCCTCACGCCTTCCCAGCGCTTCACGCAGCTGAACAAGCCCGAGGGTCTTTCCAAGAAACGCCCTGAGGCCAAGCTCACCGAGCCCAAGCCCAAGAGCGGTGGTCGTAACGTCTATGGTCGCATCACCTGCCGTCGTCGCGGCGGTGGCCATAAGAAGCTTTACCGCATCATCGACTTCATGCGCGACATCCTCGACATGCCCGCACGCGTGCAGGCCATCGAGTATGACCCGAACCGCACTTCGCACATCGCGTTGATCGCCTACTCGAACGGCGAGAAGCGTTACATCCTTGCCCCCAAGGGCCTCAAGGCTGGCGACACGATCGTCACCTCGAACAAGGCTGCGTTGAATGACTTCAACGTTGGTAACAATTTCCCGCTGTCGATCATTCCTCCGTCCACCAAGCTGCACAACGTCGAGCTCGTTCCCGGTCGCGGGGCGCAACTCGGTCGTACTGCCGGTACGTCGATTGAGTTGGTCAACGTCGAGAACGGTTTTGCCCAAATCAAGCTTCCCTCCGGTGAAGTTCGTTTGGTCAACGCCAACTGCCGCGCCACCATCGGTGAGGTCGGTAACGCCGACCAGATCAACGCTTCGCTCGGCAAGGCCGGTCGTAATCGTTGGCTCGGTAAGCGTCCCCGCCAGCGCGGTGTCGCGATGAACCCGGTCGACCACCCCAACGGTGGTGGTCAGGGTAAATCCAAGGGTGGTGGCGGTCGCCAGCACCTCGTTTCTCCTTGGGGCCAGCTCGCCAAGGGCTTCCCGACGCGCAAGCGCTCCAAGCCTTCCAGCTCCCAGATCCTTGTTCGCCATAACGGACGCAAGCCCCGCGGAAAGAAGTAATTTCTCCACCTTACCAACATGGCACGCTCCATCAAAAAAGGTTTCTTTGTCGATTACCACCTGCTCGAGAAAATCGAGAAGGCCGTTAAGGCCGGTGGCTCCAAGAAGCCCATTCAGACCTGGTCACGCCGCTCGACGATTACGCCCGATTTCATCGGCCACACGTTCAGCGTTCATAACGGCAAAGCTTTCATCTCAGTGCATGTCACTGAGAACATGGTCGGTCACAAGCTCGGCGAATTCGCACTCACCCGCGTGTTCAAGGGCCACGGTGGCATGACCCGTAAGGAAATCTAAGTCGCTCCCAAGCCCTCGTGATCCGCCGGATCGCTATTGTATTTGCGGTGCTGTTTCTCGCTTCGGCGAATGGCACAGCCGCCCAAATCCAAGCGGTCCGGTCGGTCTCGGGGGCTTCGGTGGTGGCCGTAGAAGCGACCCGCGTTGCGGATGTTGTTCTTCTCGGCGCCGGCTTCGAGGCCGGCCTCCGTCAAGGGATGGTGTTCAGTATCACCCGAGCGGGTACCAAAATTGCCGAGGTTGTCCTCGTCGAACTTCGTCCCCGAGCCAGTGCCGCTCTCATCCTCCACTTGCTCCCGGGTCAAACGATCCGGTCCGGAGACACCGCCACAGTAAAAACTCTCAAGGTATAACTAATAACTACAAAAAGGGCAGGGGACTTCGGTCCTGCTGTCGCCCCAAAAGGGAATCTTAATAAAATGGAAGTCCAAGCCCTCACCCGCTACGCGCGCATGTCCCCTAAAAAGGTGCGCGAAGTCGTTCGTACCATCCAAGGCCGCAAAGCCAACGATGCCGTCGATCTGCTCACGCTGATCCCGCGTAAGTCCGCCCGTTTGATCGTGAAGACGCTCAAGAGCGCCATCGCAAACGCCGAAAACAACAACAACCTCTCCGCCGACAATCTGGTCGTGAAGAGCGCGCTAGTTGAAAACGGCCCCGTCTTGAAGCGTTTCAAGGCCGGTGCCCGCGGTACCGCGATGCCCCGCCGTAAGAAGATGTCCCACATCCTCATCGTCCTCTCCGACGGTAACTCCAACTAATTTACCACCATGGGCCAAAAGACCAATCCAATCGGCTTCCGCCTCGCCGTCCGCCGCAACTGGCAATCTCGCTGGTATGCTTCGAAGAAGGACTTCGCTAAGCTCCTCCTCGAAGACCAGATTATCCGTGAGAAACTCATGGAGAAGCTCAAGCAGGCTTCTGTTCCGCGTATCTTCATCGAGCGCGCATCCAACCGTGTTCGCGTTAAGATCTACACCGCCCGTCCGGGTCTGGTGATCGGCCGCAAGGGCGCCGAGATCGAGAACATCAAGGCCGAACTCGCCAAGCTCACCGGCAAGGACGTTCTCCTTGACATCCAGGAGGTTAAGAAGCCCGAGATCGAGGCTCAGCTGGTTGCTGAGAACGTATGTCTCCAGCTCGAACGCCGTATCGCTTTCCGTCGCGCCATGAAAAAGGCCGTCGAGTTGGCCATGGCGCTGGGCGCCGAGGGCATTCGTATTCAATCCTCCGGTCGCCTCGGTGGTGCCGATATCGCTCGTCGCGAGTGGCAGCGCAAGGGCCGTGTGCCTCTGCACACGCTCCGCGAAAACATCGACTACGGCTTTGCTGAAGCGAAGACCGTTTACGGCAAGATCGGCGTCAAGTGCTGGATCTGCAAAAAGGAAGCTGACACGACGCTCTAATCCCGTCGCCGTCCTAACAATTTAACTAAAGAGAAACCATCATGGCTCTCGCTCCAGCACGCACAAAATATCGTAAAGCCCAGAAGGGTTCCCGCAAGGGTAACGCCAAGCGCGGCAACACGATTTCCTTCGGCGAATTCGGTCTTCAATCCCTCAGCCGCGGTCCGATGACCGGCCAACAGATTGAAGCCGCCCGAGTCACCATTTCGCGCCATCTTAAGCGCAAAGGTAAACTCTGGATTCGCGTTTTCCCCCACAAGCCTATCACTAAGAAACCTGCCGAAACGCGCATGGGCTCTGGTAAAGGTCCGGTCGAATATTATGTCGCCCAGATTAAACCCGGTGCAGTCCTGTTCGAACTCGGTGGTGTCACCGTGACCGTCGCAAAAGAGGCCTTCCGCCTCGCCGACGCCAAACTGCCCTTCCGTTGCCGCTTCATTGTGCGCGAAGGCACCGCCGCCTAACCTAAATCCGGCTAATCGCTGGAAATCAACGCCATGAGCAAGAAGATCAATCCTATTAACGAGCTGGCCTCCGCCGAAATCGACGCCAAGCTGACTGAAAACCGCGAAAAGCTTCTCCACCTCCGCCTGCGCAAGCAGACCGGCCAGGTCGAAAAGACCCACGAGCTGCGCGTCCTCCGTAAGGACATCGCCCGTCTCGAGACTGCGCGTACCGCCAAGAACAAGAAGGCCGCCGCCTAATCGAACATCCCATGTCCACCACGACCCGCAATTCTCGCAAGGACCTCACCGGTTTCGTCACCAGCCGCTCTGGCGACAAGTCCATCAAGGTTACCGTTCCCTACAAGATCCCGCACCCGCGCTACCAGAAGACCATTAATCGTAAGACCGTTGTGCACGTGCACGACGAAAAGAACGAGACGAAGGTCGGCGACAAGGTCGAGATCATGGAGACTCGTCCCCTCAGCCGCCTCAAGCGCTGGCGCATCGTCAAGATCATTCAAGCTGCCGTGGCTCCCGATGGTGCCGCGATCAGCGAGAAGGATGTTGCCGATCTCGTCCCGACCAAGACGACCAAGGCCTAAGCCCATAACATTTAAACAAAGACATCCGTCATGCTACAACTCCGTTCATGGGTAGAAGTCGCTGATAACACAGGTGCTCGTCGCGCCATGTACATCAGCAAAAAAGGTCAGAACACCACCACCGCTGGCGTGGGTGACGTCGTCACCCTGCACATCAAGGAAAGCTCCACCGATGCTTCCGTGAAAAAGGGTGAGGTTCACAAGGCCGTCATCATCCGCACCAAGGCTCCGGTTCGCCGGGCCGATGGTAGCTACCTGCGTTTCGACAGCAACGCCGTCGTCATCCTCACTGCGGATGGCAATCCCAAGGGCACCCGTATCTTCGGCCCTGTCGCTCGCGAACTGCGTGCGAAAAACTTCATGAAGATCATCTCGCTCGCTCCGGAGGTCCTCTAACATGTCCGTTAAATATCACGTTAAACGCGGCGACGATGTCGTCGTCATCGCCGGTTCCCAAAAAGGCAAGTCGGGCAAGGTCATCGAGATCCTCCCGGCTAAGGATCGCGTTCGCGTTGAAGGCATCGCGATGCTCAAGCGCCACATGAAGAAGTCCGAGGCCAACCCTGCCGGCGCCATTGTTGAGCGCGAGGGTTCGGTCCACGTTTCCAATCTGCAGAAGAAAGCCGTGTTCGACGCGTCCAAAAAACGCGCCGCCAAGGCCTGATTCGCGAATAATTAAATTAGGGCTTGCCAGGGTCGAAGCTACTTCATGTAACTTCGACCCTTTTCCGCCTCTACACACTCTCACATTGCCATCCGGGTCGGTAATCCGATGGCTCTTACCATAATGAGCAAAAACATTCCCTTCCTTAAGAAACATTACACCGAGCAGGTCGTCCCCGCTCTGGTGAAAAGCCGCGGCTATAAGAACACCCACGAGTTGCCCAAGATCGTCAAGATCTCGCTCAACACCGGTATCGACGCCGAGGCCGACAAAAACCAGATCGCCGACATCCAGCGCGATCTCGCCCTCATCGCCGGCCAAAAGCCCGTCCTTTCCAAGTCCAAGAAGGCCATCTCCAACTTCAAGTTGCGCGAGGGTCAGGTTGTCGGTGCGCACGTCACCCTTCGCGGTGAGCGCATGTGGGATTTCCTCTATCGCCTCCTGGCGGTAGCGCTCCCCACCATCCGCGACTTCCGCGGCGTCGGCTCCAAGCTCGACGGCCAGGGTAACTACAATCTCGGCGTTTCGGACTTCACCATTTTCCCGGAAATCACCGTGGAGAACGTCAAGAAGGCCATGGGCCTCGACATCACCATCGTGACCACCGCGTCCACCGACGACGAAGGCCGCGAACTCCTCAAGCTCCTCGGTATGCCGTTCCGTCGCACCGAGCAACAGGTCGCCGCCGACGCGGCTGCCGCCAAGAACAACGCCGCTTAAGCCTCTTTAGCCATGCCGAAGACATCCGCCATTAACAAGAACGAGAAGCGCAAGGTTCTCGTCGCTAAGTACGCCGTTCAACGCGCCGAGCTGAAGGCCATTCTCGCCAATCCGGTCACGAACGACGAAGAGTTTTTCGCCGCCCAGAAGAAGCTGCAGAAGCTGCCCCGCAACTCCTCGAAGATCCGCATCCGCAACCGTTGCTCCATGAGCGGTCGTCCTCGCGCGTTCATCCGCAAGTTCGGCGTTTCGCGTATCACCTTCCGCGAGCTTGCCCTCAACGGCAAGATCCCGGGCGTGACCAAGTCCTCCTGGTAAAAACTTTCAGGACCACGGGGGTCGGATATGACCCGCGAGTCCTCCTAAAACAACATCCACCATGACAGATCCCGTCAGCGACTTCCTGACCCGCCTACGCAATGCGTATAAAGCTGGTCTCGCCGAGTGCGTATCGCCGCACTCCAACCTCAAGGAAAGCCTCGCCGCTATCCTTAAATCCGAAGGCTTTGTCTCCGGCGTTTCCCTCTCGGCTGACGATCGCGGTCACAAGACCCTCGTTGTTAAGCTCAAGTATGTGGACAACGCTCCGGCCGTGACGAATCTCTCGCGCGTTTCGACCCCCGGTCGCCGCCTCTATTACAGCTACACGGAGATTCCCCGCGTGCTCAACGGTCTTGGTATCAGCATCCTTTCGACCTCGAAGGGCCTGTTGAAGGACCAAGATGCCCGTCGCCAAAAAGTTGGCGGCGAATTGCTCTGCAAAGTCTGGTAACCTGGAACAAACCACATGTCACGCGTAGGCAAAATTCCAGTTATCATTCCTGACAAGGTTAAGGTCGTCGTCGCCGGTCACACCGTTTCCGTCGAAGGCCCCAAGGGCAAAGTCTCCAAGACTTTTGCTCCCGTTGTCTCCATCGTGCATGCTGACAAAACTGTCACCATTGCTCCCCTCGACGAGAGTCGTTTCTCCCGCGCCATGTTCGGCACCGTTCGTTCGGTCGTCGCTGCCATGGTTAAGGGTGTATCCGAAGGCTTCGTTAAGGATCTCGAAATCCAGGGCGTCGGTTTCAAGGCTGTCCTCAAGGGCAAGCAACTTGATCTCGCGCTCGGTTATTCGCACGCGATCCTTTTCGACATTCCCGAGGGCATCAAAATCACCGTCGCCGACCAGACCAAGGTTAAGGTTGAAGGCGCTGACAAGCAGCTTGTCGGCATGGTGACTGCGACCATCCGCAGCTACTATCCGCCTGAGCCGTACAAGGGTAAGGGCGTGCGTATCGTTGGCGAGCGCGTCCGCCGTAAGGAAGGCAAGACGGTCGCTTAACGTTTACAATCATAACAATTTACACGCTCTCTCGAGCAAAAAAATAAATGTCCACCACCCGCAAAGCCGACCTCCTTCAGAAGCGTCGTTGGCGCATTCGCAAGAAGGTTTTCGGCACCGCCCTACGTCCGCGTTTGGCTGTTCGCTTCACCAGCAAGCACATCTACGCACAGGCTATCGACGACCAAGCTGGCACCACGCTGGCCTTCCTCTCGAGCCTCGATGCCGACCTGCGCAAGCTGAAGCTCTCCGCCAACATCGCCGGTGCCAAGTCCTTGGGCGCCGCCTTCGCCGCCAAGGCCAAGGCCGCCGGTATCACCTCCGTTGTGTTTGACCGCTCCGGCGCTCTCTACCACGGCAAAGTTAAAGTCTTCGCTGATGCCGCTCGCGAAGGTGGTCTCGCATTCTAATCTATGAGCACTATTCCTCCTGCAGCCCCCGCCGGTGATCAGCAGCAGCGTCCGCCCCGTCGTGAAAATCGCGGTCCCCGCGAGATTCCTAAGTCCTACGACGAGCATGGTAACGAGTTGGTTGAAAAGATCGTTTTCATCAACCGCTGCGCCAAGGTCGTTAAAGGCGGTCGCCGTTTCAGCTTCTCCGCACTGTGCGTAGTGGGTGACAAAAAAGGCCGCGTTGGTGTCGGTTACGGCAAAGCCAACGAGGTTCCGGATGCGATCAAAAAGAGCACCGAGAACGCCAAGAAGAACTTCGTCACGGTGACGCTCAAGGGTGACACGATCCCCCATGACGTCATGGGCATTGCCGACGGCGGCAAGGTTCTCCTCAAGCCTGCTTCGACCGGTACCGGCCTCATCGCTGGTGGCGCCGTTCGTGCTGTGCTCGAGGCTGCTGGCATCAAAAACATCCTCACCAAGTCCAGTGGTTCGAGCAACCACATCGCTGTGGTGCATGCGACCTTGAATGGCCTGCTGCAACTCCGCACTGCTGAGCAGATTAAGACCGTTCGTTCGGCCTAATCTGGCGATATTATTAATCCGAGTCCCGCCCAGCATCCTTGCTGGGCGGGGCGACCCATTTAGGAAAATACATGAAACTTCACGAACTTAAGAACGTTAAAGGCGCTATCCACCGTAAGAAGCGCGTCGGCTGCGGCGAAGGCGGCGGCCACGGCAAGACCTCTGGTCGCGGCGGCAAGGGCCAATCGGCTCGTTCCGGTAGCTCCATTCGTCCCGGCTTCGAAGGCGGCCAGATGCCCCTTTACCGTAAGCTTCCCCACCGCGGTTTCAACCAGGCTGCATTCCGCAATGCTCCCGAGGTTGTTAATATCGGCGAATTCGCCAAGCTTGACGCCAGCATCACGGAGCTCAACTCCGCGGTTCTGACCAAGGCTGGTCTGGTTCGCGGCGATAAAAAGCTGCTCAAGGTTTTGGGCACTGGGGAACTGACGCGCGCCTTCAAGGTGACCGCGACCAGCTTCTCTGACACCGCCAAGGCCAAGATCGAGGCCGCAGGCGGCCAGGCCATCGTCGCCTAATAATAGGTGCAGGCCGCGCGAAACAAAATCGCGCGGCCTTTTTTTTATCCTGATTTCCGACCTCCGTTTTACTGCCGTGCTCTCTGCATTCACGAACTCCCTGAAGATCCCTGAGCTTCGCTCGCGTATTTTTTATACGCTCGCCCTCCTTTTTGTCGCCCGCGTAGGTGCGCACATTCCGCTCCCCGGGCTCAATCCCGCCCCGCTTGCTGCCTTTTTCAAGGACCAGGCTGGTAGCAATGGTGGCGCCTTGGTGGGCCTCTATAACATGTTTACCGGTGGCGCCCTCGTTAAGGGTGCTGTCTTTGCGCTTGGTATCATGCCGTACATCAGCGCCTCGATCATCTTTCAGTTGATGACCGCGGTGGTTCCGGCCCTGAGCCGCCTCTCGCAGGAGGGTGATGTGGGACGTCAAAAGCTCACCCAGTACACCCGCTACGCCACTCTGATCATCTGCTTGGTACAGGGCACCTTGTTGATTTTGGCATTAGAGAATCCGGCTCGGCTATTTGGCTCTAATTTCGACGTCAATGTCTACGGATCGATCGTTCTGGCGCCGAAGGCTTGGTTCTTAGTTACCTCGGTGACCTTTCTTACCGCCGGCACCTTGCTGCTGATGTGGTTGGGCGAGCAGATTACCCAGCGTGGCATTGGCAACGGTGTTTCCTTGCTGATTTCGGTGGGTATTCTTGCGGATATTCCCGGCGCGGCCGCCACAGCTTATCAGATGTTCTTCCCTGCTATTGGGGTGAAGGGACTTGGCCTTCCTGAGGCCTTAGTGATGGTGCTCCTGTTCGTTCTCGTGACGATGGGGATCATTCTGGTGGTTCAGGGTCAGCGCAAAATCCCGGTGCAATATGCCAAGCGTGTTGTCGGTAATAAAGTGATGGGCGGCCAGAGCTCCTTCCTGCCCTTGAAGGTTAACTATTCGGGCGTCATGCCGGTTATTTTCGCCAGCGCCATCCTCCTTTTCCCCCAGCAGATTTTCTCCCAAGTGGGTGCGGCCTTCGATATGAAGTTCCTCACCGAGTTTGCGCAAAACCTGCTACGCGGCCACTGGGTGTATTATGCGTCGATGGCTACCCTTATCCTATTCTTCAGCTATTTCTGGGTATCTGTAATGTTTAAGCCCATTCAGATTGCTGACGACCTGAAGAAATACGGCGGTTATATCCCCGGCGTGCGCCCGGGTGCCCCCACCGCGAAATTCCTCGATTTCATCATGACGCGCATGACTTTGGCCGGTGCGATCTTTTTGACCGTCATCGCGGTGATGCCCGACATTTTCCTTTTCGAGCTCAATGTACCCCAGCGCTTGGCCGTGTTCTTCGGCGGCACCGGTATGCTGATCACTGTGGGCGTCATTCTGGACACCATGAAGCAAATTGAGACTTTCCTTCTGCAGCGCCACTACGACGGTTTCCTTAAAAAGGGCCGGGTTCGTGCCCGCAGTTCGAATGCCCCGAGTGCCACCGGCGATGCCCTTAGTTCTGAGGCCGTGATGAAATTGTCCATTCCTGTGATTGGTCTGTTGTTGCTTGGCGTAGGAATCTGGGCCTTCCGATTTCTTTCAAAATAAAGCTTTACTTCGTCAGTAGTGACTGAAAGCTTTGACCTCTTTTCTTCTTTCGGCCCTCCGGCCCAACAGAAGTTCTTAATGCTCGGTTCCTCCCCACTTCCTTCTGGAAGTTGGCTGAATCAGCTTCGTTCTTTGAATATTGAGCACGTCTCTCTCGTTGACTTGATTCAGCGAGAGATTTCACGTGGCTCGTCCCTCGGCCAACAGGCCGAACGGACGTTTCGCAAGGAATCACTCCTAGCGGACGAAACCCTCATCGCAATTATGCGGCGTTGGTTCTGGTCACGTAAACCTGATGCGGGTTTCGCCTTAACTGGCTTCCCGGCTACGTTGCTCCAAGCTCAAGTATTCGATGAGTGGCTCGATGCCCGAGATGAAAATCTCCACGGCGTTTTTGCTGCCGCTGACGCGGCTAAGCCCCTCGTTGAACACTATCGCACCCTCGGTCTTCTGATTGAAGCCGAAGATTTAGCAGCCCTATGATTCCTATTAAAAATAAAGAAGGGATCATGCGGATGCGTGAATCCTGCGCGATTGCCGCCCTCGTTTTGAAACAGCTCAAAGAGCTGGTTCGTCCGGGGATTACGACATATGACTTGGATCAAGCCGCGCGCGACTTCATGGCGCAGCACGGAGCCCGGAGTGCCTGTTATGGCTACAAAATCGGTAGCCGTCGTTTTCCCGCCTACACCTGTCTTTCGGTTAACGAAGAAGTCGTACACGGAATTGGAACGCTGAAGCGCGTTTTGCACGATGGTGATGTTGTTTCCTTGGATGTCGTTATCGAATATAACGGTTACATCGGAGACAACGCTACGACCGTCCCGCTGGGTGTGGTTAGCCCAAAAATAGCCGAGTTGTTAAGGGTCTCCGAGGAGGCTCTTTATCTTGGCATTAAGCAGGCAACCGTGGGTAACCGGATTGGCGATATCTCCCATACCATCCAAACGCATGTTGAGGCCCACGGCTTCGGCGTCGTACGCGATTTGGTCGGCCATGGAGTCGGTATCTCGATGCACGAGGAACCGCAGATTCCCAACTTCGGCCGCCGCAACGCGGGCGAGAAGATTAAGCCGGGTATGACTCTGGCGATTGAGCCGATGGTCAACCTAGGAACCTATCGCACCAAGACCCTCAGCGATGGTTGGACCATTGTCACTGCAGACAATACGCCTTCCGCCCATTTCGAACACACCGTGCTCACCACTGAAACTGGCCCCGAGATCCTTACGATCCCGAAGGCCCTCTAAACCAATTTCCCTAAAACTTTCCGGACCCAATGCCTTGCATGACGGTCCTGTCCTCAACCTTCCAACGTCCCTAAACCCAACCATCCATGCCACGTATTCTCGGTGTTGATATTCCCGCGAAGAAGAAAATCGCGTTTGCCCTCCGTTACATTTACGGAATCGGTCCGGTTCGCGCCGACCTGATCGTTAAAGAAGTCGGTATTGATCCCGACTCCCGCGCTGAAGCCCTCACTGAGGAACAGCTCAACAAGATCCTTCACATCATCACTGAAAACAAGTGGGTGGTTGAGGGCGATCTTCGCCGTGAGCTCATGGGCAATCTGAAGCGCCTCCAGGCGATCAATTGCTACCGTGGCGTTCGCCACCGCAAGAGCCTGCCCGTTCGCGGTCAGCGCACGAGCACCAATGCCCGCACCCGCAAGGGCCCGCGCCGTACCGTCGGCGTCACCAAGGCCAAAGAATAAAAATTTACCACCATGGCTGAAGAAAAGTCCGCTCCTAAGAAAGAAAAGACCCCGAAGGTCGCCGCTGCCGGCGCCGAGGTCAAAGCTCCTGCTGCCGATAAGCCTGCCAAGGCTTCCAAGGCTCCCAAAACCGAAGGTGCCGAAGGCGCTGCTCCCGCTCCCGCGGCCGATCAGAAGCCCGTCGAGCTCATTGGTGGCGTCGCCAAGCAGCCCACCGCCGAAGATCTCCTTAAAGAAGAGCTCGGTACGATCAAGATCCGCAAGGCCAAGGGCTCCAAGAACGTCGTCTCCGGCGTCGCCAACATCCTTGCTTCTTTCAACAACACGATCGTCTCGATCACCGACCAAAAGGGGCAGGTCATCGCTTGGTCCAGCGCTGGTAAGTGCAACTTCCGCGGCTCGCGTAAGTCCACCGCCTACGCCGCCCAGGTCGTCGCCCAGGACGCCGCCCGTAACGCCATGTCCCATGGTCTTAAGGATGTCGTGATCAAGGTTTCCGGTCCCGGCCTCGGCCGCGACAGCGCCATTCGCGCCCTCCAGGCCATCGGTCTGGAAATCAACACCATCATCGACGTTACGCCGGTGCCGCACAACGGCTGCCGTCCCCGTAAGCGCCGTCGCGTCTAATCTGACGCGTATCCTCCGTTCCGGAAATTTTTAATAGTAACCCACCATGGCTCGTTACACAGGTCCTACCACCCGCATCAGCCGCCGTTTCGCCACGCCGATTTTCGGCGCGACCAAGGCGTTTGAGAAACGCAACTTCCCCCCCGGCCAGCACGGCCCCAAGCTCCGCCGCAAGCTCTCCGAGTACGCCGTCGGCTTGAACGAAAAGCAGAAGCTCCGTTACACCTACGGTCTGCTCGAGCGTCAGTTCCGCCGCACCTTCGAGATTGCCAAGCGCGAGCGCGGCGTCACTGGTGAGCGCTTCCTGCAGCTCCTCGAGACCCGTTTGGACAGCGTCGTTTACCTCTTGGGTTTCGCCAAGAGCCGTGCCGCTGCCCGTCAGCTCGTTGGCCACGGCCACGTGCGCGTTAACGGTCACAAGCTCGACATCGCTAGCGCCGTCATCAAGGCCGGCGACGAAATCGAGATCAAGAACCTCGCGTCCTCCCGCCAGCTTGCCCAGCGCAACTTGGAAGAGAACCGCGGCCGTCCAGTCCCGGGCTGGCTCTCGCTCAACGCCGAGCAATTCAAGGCTGTCGTCAATCGTTTGCCTAACCGCGACGAAATCGCCGCCAACATCAACGAGCAGCTTATCGTTGAGTTCTACTCCCGCTTCTAAGCCGGAGTTCTCAACCTAACGCAGCAAACACTCACCTCCATGCCCAAACGCCTCGGAAAGTTCGAACTGCCCAATAAACTCACCAAGGTGGAGGAAGGCTCCACGCCGACCTACGCCAAGTTCATCGCTGAGCCCTTTGAGGCCGGTTATGGACACACGATCGGCAATTCCCTGCGTCGCGTTCTCCTGAGCTCGATTGAGGGTTCTGCCATCTCCTCGATCAAAATCGAGGGGGTCAATCATGAGTTCCAAAGCATTGATGGGGTTGTGGAAGATGTCACCGACATCGTCCTCAATCTGAAGAAGGTGCTCATCGTTTCCACGAAACGCGAGTCCCTGACGCTGTCCATCAAGGTCAAGAACCGTGCCGGTTCCGTGACCGCCGCTGACATCCAAGCCGATTCCAACATCACCATCGTCAACCCGACGCAGGTGATCGCCACCCTCGAAAAGAATACTTCCTTCGAGGCGGAAATCGAGATCAAGACCGGCCGCGGCTACTATCCTGGCGAGCAGAACAAGAAAGAAGAGCAAGCGATCGGGGTCATCCCGATTGACTCGCTGTTCTCCCCGGTTCGTCTCGTCAAGTACGCGGTTGAAAACACCCGCGTCGGCCAGATCACCGATTATGATAAACTCATTCTCGAAATCTGGACGGACGGTCGTATCACCCCGGATGACGCACTCAAGCAATCCGGTTCGATCCTGAAGCACCACCTTGATGTATTCGATCGCGTCAGCGACGAATCCTTCGAGTTCGAGAACCAACAGTCCGAGGTCAGCGAAGAGCAGAACAAGCTCCGCAAGCTCCTCAACATGTCGGTTAACGAAATCGAGCTTTCGGTTCGCGCCGCGAATTGCTTGAACAACGCGAACATCACCACGGTTGGTGAGCTCGCGATGAAGTCCGAGCAAGAGATGCTCAAGTACCGTAACTTCGGCAAGAAGTCGCTCAACGAGATCAAGGACAAGTTGGAGGCCCTCGGTCTCTCCCTTGGCATGAAGATCGACGAGCGCCTCCTCGATGCCGTGAAGACGGATGCCTGATTCGGAAGTAGCGAGTAGCGAGTAGCGAGCATCCGATTGCTGATCGCTACCCGTCTACTCGGTTTATCCGACTACTCGCTACCTGCTACTCACTACTCGCTACTACTTTTGCGGCGCTTGCGCCGTCCGTGCCGCTCAACGCTGCGGTCCGGATTGCCGATCGGGCGCCGCTCCTAAAAAAACACCACAATGCGCCACAAAAAACACAGTCACTCCCTCGCCGGCCGTAGCTCGCCCCACCGCGCTGCTATGCTCTCCAATATGGCCGCCTCGCTCATCGAGCACGACCGTATCGAGACCACCCTGGCCAAGGCCAAGGCCCTCCGTCCTTTCGTCGAAAA